>CAMHMM010000266.1 GCA_946186215.1 uncultured Ruminococcus sp.
GGTTATCCTTCATTTTCTTCTGTTCTTTTTCCTTCTTCTTCTGGGGAAGCACGATCACCGCAACGAACAGCACTACCATCAGCACTATTTCAAAAATGAGCATGCCGCCCATTCCGCCTGCGGGATCCATTGCTGCATCTACCGATGCCTTGAGCAAAATTGTATTCATTGATCTAACCTTCCTGTACCCGATTTTTTTGCAAACATTATCATTATAACTTATCGCGCCAAAAAAATCAATAGTTTTTGCCGATATTTCAAAAAAAGTCACATTCTGAGCCGCATTTTCACCTATGTACTGACAAATTGCTGTAAGAACCGCAAAATTAGTTAAGTATTACCATTGATTTCATACAAAATCTGATGTATAATTATCATTATGCTGAATAATTGTGTCTGTTGTATCTGAGTACGACAGGACACACGGAATGACAACGCATGAAACAGCTCTTTATTCAGCATTCAGCGCTTTTGAATGATAATCCCCGTGCATCAAATGAGGTGATATCTATGGAAGGCATCATTTACGCACTTATACCGCCTGTTATGATGGTGGTACTCATATACTTTCTCGACAAAAAGGAGCATGAGCCGATACAGGCGCTCGTAAGCGCATTCTGCTCCGGAATGGTCTCCGTTATCCTGCTGGTCTGCGTGCAGGTGATCTTCAGATTTGTCTTTTTCTGGGATATACCCACACCGGAATCCGATCTTCCCGCATATCTCATGTATCATTTGCTGATCATCGGCATCCTTTCAGGCGGCTGCAAGCTGGCCGCATTCATGGTGACTATCTGGAAAAGCCCCAATTTTGACTACACCTTCGACGGGATAGTTTATGCAGTGACCATATCCATGGGTTTTGCAGTGCTCGACAATATCGGCAGGATATATCTTTCCCCCTCAACGGGAAATCTTATGACCAATGCGCTGATCTATGTTCCCGCAACTGCCGCATTTTCCGTTATCATGGGGCTTTTTATCTCCAGAGCCAAGCTCGCCTCGGTAGATAACGACAGAAACGGATTTATCAAAAATTTTGCACTTGCATTTGCCGTTCCCTCTGTTCTGCAGGGTATATACAGCGCTCTGATAAACGGCGGCAGCGATATTTTCCAGTTTCTCTCCTTTATCTTCGTTGCGGCTCTCGATCTTGTGGTGATAGCCGTTCTCAAAAACGAGATGGAAAACGATTCTCAGCTTTATTTCACATCCTTTACCCCCGATGAAAGCAAGGGCTTCGATCCTATCGGCTCCATAAGCGGCCTGCTGAGCAAGGTAGAGCACCGCGGTGAGGATTACAGCTACGATAATGATTCGCTTATAAAGGATTTTGACACCGAAAGGCCCGAGGATATGGACACAAGAGGCCTGCCCACCAAGCAGGAGCAGTTTGACGATGTCCTTGAAAATGTCTACGGCGAGATAAGACTCAGCGGCAATAATGAGCTGGCAAACAGCATATACACCCTCGCTGCCATAGGCGCTAAGAAAAACGGCCTGCTCATTGACGAGGGAGAGACCACAAAAACAGAGCAAGCCACCGCTCCTGCTCCCGTGAAAACCGACAATACAGCCCTTTCACAGGATGATCAGTCCTGGACCTGCCCTTCCTGCGGCTCTTTTAATATGCTGACATACTGCGCGGGCTGCGGAAAGAAGAGACCTGATGACAAAAACTAAGCATTTCCTGAAAGGGCTTTACAACGCTGTGCCGATCGGCCTGGGTTACCTTTTCGTATCATTCAGCTTTGGTATAATGGCCGTAAAATCAGGCCTTACCACAGCACAGGCCACAGTGATATCAGCCACCAACCTCACCTCGGCAGGACAGGCCGCGGGAGTTGAGATAATCGCCGACGGCGGCACGATCATCCAGATAATCCTCACACAGCTTCTGATCAATCTGCGTTACGCGCTCATGGCGATCGCCCTTTCGCAGAAGCTCGCTCCGGAATTTACCATGCCGCACAGGGTATTTGCGGCATTCGGGATAACCGATGAGATCTTCGCAATGGCTTCTATGGAAAAAAGCCTGAACCCATTTTATATGTACGGGATGATCGTAACATCCGCCGCAGGGTGGGTGACGGGCACATTTCTCGGTGCTTCTGCGGGCAGTATCCTGCCCGCATCCATATCGGACGCACTGGGGATAATGCTCTACGGTATGTTTGCGGCAATAGTCATCCCTGAGGCAAGAAAGCAAAAAAGCGTACTTGTTGCCGCACTCACAGCAGCGGCATTCTCGGTCTTTTTCAAATTCGTTATAAAGACCGTTCCCGTGGGATTTGTGATAATAATATGCGCATCCGCCGCTGCTGCTGTAGCAGCAGTACTGTTTCCGGTAAAGGATGAAGAGGAACAGGAGGCGGCTGCATGAAAACTGCGTTATATATCGCTGCAATGGCGATAGTCACCTATCTTATCAGGATGATACCGTTCACATCCATACGGGGCAAGATCCGTTCGCGGTTCATCCGCTCATTTCTTTACTATATCCCTTATACGGTGCTTGCAGCCATGACCATCCCTGCCATTTTCTTCTCCACCGGAGATGCAAGAACGGCAGCAGTGGGAGCGGCGGCGGCATTTATCATGTCATATTTCGGGCTTCCGCTGACTGCGGTGGCTTTCGGCGCATCAGCAGCGGCATTTGTCGCATCTCTGATATTCTGATCTGTGGGGTGTCTGTATGAAAGTATTGCTGGCAGGCGGCGGCACGGCAGGGCATATCAATCCTGCACTCGCCATAATATCTATAATCGCGGAGCATGATCCCGATGCCAAATTCCTGTATGCGGGAACTCCCAACGGCATGGAAGCAAAGCTCGTGCCAATGGCAGGAGTGGATTTTACTCCCATAAGGGTGAGCGGCTTTCAGAGAAAGATCACTCCCGCCAATATAGCAAAAAATATCAAGGCCGCAGGGCTTCTTGCCGCGTCCGGTGCGGCAGCAAAGAAAATAATCAGAAGTTTTTCCCCTGATATCGTCATCGGCACAGGCGGATATGTAAGCGGCCCTGTGGTATATGAAGCCGCCCGTATGGGAATACCCACGGTGATCCACGAGCAGAACGCCTACCCCGGTGTGACCACAAGGCTCCTCTCAAAGCGTGCTAAAACAGTCATGCTCACAATGGAGGAGGCAAAGAAATACATTGATGAAAAGGCAAACTGTGTCAAAACAGGTCTTCCTGTAAGGAAGGGCTTTGCGCAGCTCCCGAGCCGCGAGGCAGCAAAACGGGAGCTGGGACTTGACGAAAATGCCCTTTGCATATTCTCCTGGGGAGGCAGCCTCGGCGCGGGAGCCATCAATCAGAGTGCGCTGGCACTTCTCAGATGGGAAAAGGAAAACGGCCTGAATATATCCCATATCCATTCCTACGGCAGAATGGGGAAGGACACATTTGAGCAGGAACTCGATAAGCTCGGTATAAAGTCTGGCAAGGACGGAAAGATAATCAGCGAATACATCCACAATATGGATGTATGCACAGCGGCCGCTGACCTGATAATATGCCGCAGCGGTGCATCCGCAATAAGCGAGCTCGAAG
>CAMHMM010000267.1 GCA_946186215.1 uncultured Ruminococcus sp.
GCCTTATAAGCTCCTCAGAGACCTTGTTGTGTACTTCGGCACTATGTCCGAGCCCTGATGCAGCAAAGAGATCAAGGCTTATCATATAATCATCAAGAGTTTTTTTCTGTGCCTCGTGATTTTTTCTTACATAATCAGCGATAGTGCCCTCAAAACCGTTTTCGGATGCCTTTCTGTATCCCTCCGCGATGGGTGAGCCATAACAGTCGGTTCCCGAAACGAAGATCACATTTTCCGCTCCGATCCTGTCGCGCAAAAATCTTGCGTACACATCGGCAAAGGCAAAAACTCCGCCCACATGGCCGAAATGCAGTGTCTTGTTGCCATAGGGCATTCCTCCCGTGATGACTGCTCTCTCGGGGAAAACAGGCCTGTTGTCACGGGAAATATTTTTAACTGACATAAAGTGCCTCCAGTGTAATATTAAGGATCACACAAGGCCTTGCCAAAACGGGCAAAACAGCGCTGTGATGCGGTGTGATCCGTTTACCGCACATCAGTGCGGGATATAATTCAAGCATATACTGCCATTATTTATTTTATCATATCCGCACCCCATTGTCAAGTACAGGCACGAACAAAAAAGCCCTGTAAGGTTAATAAACCAATAGTCACATTTCACATATTTTAACGCATATATTTATGCAATATCACCATATTATTTAGTGCAGTCAAGTATTTCAGGTGAGCAAAATATTCACCGCTTCTTTAATGCAATGATAAAAATATGCCTCCCCCGCTTCTGACGGGGAAGACACATAAAAATTCTATTCCGGTCACGGTCAGACTACAGTTGTAGCCTTCATGTAACGCTCGAACTCGGCGATATCCGTGGACTTCTCTCTTGCGTGGATCTCGGTGATGATACCCTGCTTTACCATTCTTGCAAGCTCCTGGTCGAGGCTGACCATTCCGTCCTTCTTACCGGACTGGATGGTGGAGGGGATCATATGAACCTTGTTATCACGGATCATGGCCTTAACAGGGTCTGTACCGTTGAGTATCTCAAGTGCGGCAACTCGTCCCTTGCCGTCTGCGGTGGGGATAAGCGTCTGAGCGCAGATACCTACGATAACGGTAGCCAGCTGTGTTCTGATCTGGTTCTGCTGATGTGCGGGGAATGCATCGATGATACGGTTGATCGTATCAGCTGCGGATGTGGTATGAAGCGTGGACATTACAAGGTGTCCTGTTTCTGCGGCGGTGATAGCTGCAGAGATCGTTTCATAGTCACGCATTTCTCCGACGAGTATAACATCGGGGTCTTCACGGAGTGCGGCACGGAGTGACATTGAGAAGGATTCAACATCGTCGCCTACCTCACGCTGGTTTACCATGCATCTCTTATGCTCGTGTACATACTCGATAGGGTCTTCGATAGTGATGATATGTGCGCTCTTGCTGCAGTTTACATAGTCGATCATTGCTGCAAGAGTTGTGGACTTACCTGAACCCGTAGGGCCTGTGATGAGTATGAGGCCTCTGGGACGCAGTGCAAAGTCTCCGAGAATGGGAGGAAGGTCGAGATCCTGAAGTGTGGGGATATCATTTCTGAGCAGACGGATGGAAATAGCCGTATCGCCTCTCTGATGATATACATTGACTCTGTGACGGTAGCCTCTCTTTGTAACATAAGAAAAGTCCGTATCGATCCTGTTCTTGATATTCTCAAGGTTTCTTCCGTCTGTCATCTGCTCAACGAGCTTCATGATAGCGCCGTCTGTCATCTCGGGGTAAGCAGAGAGCTTACGGAGAGAACCGTGAAGACGAACGATCGGCGAGATCTTCGTTGTGAAATGAACATCGGAGCAGCCGAGAACTCTTGCTTCGTCAAGGATCTTGTCGATGTTCATGACGATCTTGGCCGAAGGGGGTGTTTCAAGGCTCGGTGCGGCGGGAGCCGGCTTTCTTTCTGGTAAATTGAAATCCATCATATCCTCCATCCTGCCTGTTAAGGCAATTTAATCATAAACTTTATCGGTTCAAACCATATATCACAGGCATCAGACTGCGAATGTGAGCTTGATAAGCTCATCCATGGTAGTCCTGCCTATCTGTACGAGCTCTGATACATTATCACGAAGGAGCTTGCAGCCCTGCTGTCTCGAAAGAGCGGATATAGCATCTGTCTTGCCGTCTGCAGCAATGAGCGAAGCCATTTCGGGAGTACAAAGCAGGATCTCATGGATAGCGGTTCTTCCGCTGTATCCTGTATTGTTGCACTTGGGGCATCCGCAGGCATCATAGATGGTCACGGATTCCTCTATGCCGAGGAGCTCATTATCCTCAGGGGTGGAAAGGCGCGGAGTCTTGCACTCATTGCACACGACCTTACAAAGACGCTGTGCAACGATGCCGATAAGGGATGTAGCCACCATGTAGGGAGCAACGCCCATATCCACAAGACGGGTAACGGTGGAAGCTGCATCATTGGTATGCAGGGTGGAAAGCACCATATGCCCCGTGATAGCGGCTCTGATAGCGATCTCGGCTGTTTCCTGGTCACGCATCTCACCGACCATTACTATATCAGGGTCCTGACGAAGAATGGAACGAAGGGCTGCGGCGAATGTCATGCCGGCCTTTACATTAACCTGGCACTGGTTGATGCCCTCGATATTCTTTTCGACAGGGTCCTCAACCGTGATTACATTTACATTGGGCTTTGCAAGCTCACCCAGAGAAGCATAAAGTGTGGTGGTCTTACCTGAACCCGTAGGTCCGGTAACCAGCATAACTCCCTGAGGAACCTTGATAAGCTTGGAAAATCTGTTGTAGTTGTAGTCGGTCATACCGAGGTCGGTGATCTTACGGACACCCACATCACCGGTAGCCAGGATACGGATAACGCACTTCTCTCCGTTTACGGTAGGAAGGTTTGATACACGGACATCGAGTGTAGTTCCGTCAACGACCTGTGAGAAACGGCCGTCCTGAGGGATACGCTTTTCGGCGATGTTCATTCCGGAAATGATCTTGATACGGGTGATAAGCGAGTTATGAACAACATTTGATACATTCATAAGCTCGATAAGGTCGCCGTTTACACGGATCCTGATCCTCGTATATGTAGCAAAGGGCTCGATATGAATATCCGTCGCGTCTGCGCGGAAGGAGTTTTCAACGATGGTCGTACAAAGCTTAACGATAGGAGCATCATTTACACGATCCTCCATCTCCTTTGCATCTGCGTCCTCGACTTCGCCCTTGAAGGAGCTTTCAACGGCCTCGATAACGCCGCCTACGGATGCGCTGGAGTAGATCCTGCCTATTGCCTTGGTAATGGCATTTTTGGTAGCAAGCACGGGCAGAACATCATAACCGGTGGTAACCTTGATATCCTCGAAAATGTAGAAGTTTACAGGGTCATAGGAAGCAACCGTAAGTCGCTTACCGGTCATCTTGATGGCGATGATCGTATGCTTCTTTGCCAGAGCCTCGGGTATCTTCTTTACAGCCTCGACATCGATAGGCGTTTCGGGATCGTCGAGATCCACGAACTGAAGATTCTGTTTTCTTGCAAGCACCTGTGCAAACTGAACATCGGTCACA
>CAMHMM010000268.1 GCA_946186215.1 uncultured Ruminococcus sp.
ACTGGCAGAAGCAGTCTACCACTGTCGGCAGCGTCTGGCTGTATATGCCGCCCATTATGAACGCAAGTGTAGCCAGTGCCACCGAGACCAGGTTTATCAGCACATATTTATTTGTTATCGTCTGCGCCAGAGGCTGTGCGGCGCGTATGCTGTTTTCCTTTTTTTCGGGCATTAAAAGAACCTCACTGTACAGGGCACCAATCTGCCCATTATGTATTCTATGCACCTTACCCGTATTCGGCAGGAAAGGGGCTTATTCAGCATTTTTAAAAAAATCTTAGCTGTTATACCGGCGGGAGCACCCGCCTGATATGATAATTATACATCATACAGCCAAAAAAGTCAATCCTATAAATGTGTTTTGTTCAAAACAGCCACAGCGCCGCATCCTTACAGGACTATATGCTTTGTTGCGATCTTTTCACGAAACATCACATCATGCTCCACAAAAAGCATAGTGGGACTGTATTCCGTAAGCAGCCTTTCTATCTGCATACGGGAAAAAATGTCAATGAAGTTCAGCGGCTCATCCCATATATAGAGATGGGCGGGAGTGAGCAGGCTCGCGGCGATCAGCACCTTCTTTTTCTGTCCCTCGGAAAAATCCTCTATCCTCTTTTCAAACTGCGCTCTTTCCAGATCGAGACAGCGCAGCAGTGAGCAAAGCATCGTCCTGTCCAGTCCCCTTTTTTCACAGAATTCGGGGATGCTGCCCGCAAGGGCAGAGGTGTCCTGCGAGATATAGGATATCACAAGGCCGGATGCAGTCTCACACATACCGCTCTGCACAATGGCAGTTTTTCCGTCCCATGCGCCCGCCTGCGACAAGATAAGCTTTATCAGCGTGGATTTGCCGCAGCCGTTTTCCCCGTCGATCACCGCACGGTCGCCCTTTTCCACTGCAAAGTTCAGTCCCGTAAAAAGCGTTTCACCGCCTTTGTATCCCGCACTCAGGTCACGCACATCCACAAGGGTATTTTTATGATGCTCAAGCTGAGTGAGCTTTAGATCAGGCACACGCTCTATATCCTGCAAAAGCCCTTCTTTCTGTTCTATCTCTTGATCTATCCTGTGCTCAAGCTGCTTTACGCGACTCTGCATTTTCTTCGTCTTTGCTCCGATATAGGAACGGGTACTCAGGCATCTGTCATGCTCCTTGATAGGATCAAAGCCGATCTTTGTGGCTTCGTTCCTGTCTGCCCAGTCCGAGGCACGCCTTGCCGCCTGACGAAGCTTCTTTATCTCCCTGCGATGCTTTTCGTTCTCCGCCTCGGCAAAGCTGTCCTTTTTCTGCTTGTTTTCCCACCATGAGGAGAAATTGCCGCTCTGCACCTCGATAGTGCGGCGGTTGAGCACGAGCACATGATCAGTGCAGGCATCGAGCAGATCTCTGTCATGGGACACAAGTATGAAGCCCTTTTTCTCCGCAAGATATTCCTTGACCTTTTCCCTTGCCCCTGCATCAAGATGATTTGTAGGCTCATCTATCAGCAGAAATTCATTATCCCCCGAAAAAAGCACTGCCAGAAGAACCTTTGTGCGCTCCCCGGGGCTCAGCTGCCCGAATTCCCTGTAAAGGATATCCGCATCCTCGCCGAGCTTTGAAAGCTCGCATATCACACGCCATTCCTCACAGCCGGGCTTTATTTCATCGATAAAGCTGCAGGCAGGCATTTTCATCTGTGCCTCTGTGATCTCGTAGGGGAAATATTCATACCTCACGCTGTCCGAAACGGAGCCTGTGTAGCCAAGGCTGCCCGTCAGGAGCCGCAGGAATGTGGTCTTTCCCTTTCCGTTGCGGCCGATAAAGCCGAGCTTCCAGTCGGTATCCACCGAAAAGGAAACATTCTCAAAGATATTATCGAAGCTGCCCTCATAGCAGAATGTAAGATCATTTATACTTATCTGTGACATATATCCTCCTTTCTGCACACAGGAAAACGGAGCTGTTATCGTCAAACAGCTCCGTTATGAACTCATACCCGTACAGCTGCACACAGACAGACTGTATGCAGAGAATATTATTTCAAAGAGGAATATGAGAACATAATCCACTTTTGACAACACAACAGCAAGGTATGTCCTGTGTACATACCCAAAAGCTTATTTATGCGTTCAAAAGCAGGTTATCTCCTCATCTTTCCACCTCAGATCATCAAAGTATAAATGTATTCTACCATATTGCAGACTGATTGTCAAGCATTTTTTGATAATTTGGTTGGCAAGGCCGGCAGGCTGAGCCTGCACCCTCCCGTATGTTTTTGCGAGTAGGCGTTCAACAGTAGCTCGGAGCTTTTATACCTACTAATATTTTACAGTTAGCTATATAGTCGGCAAGGCCAACAGCTACTCGTATGCTGTTTTGTAAGAAACCGCTCATTTGCGGCTCGGAGCATTTATGTCTGCTATCTGAGTTATTCTATACATCGTGATCAAGCAGCTTTTTAAAGCTTCGGTCTATACCTATAGCGCCTAAGGGTGCCGTGATCAGTATCGCAAGGACTGCCACAGAAAGCACTGCCTTGCCGCAGGGAAGCCCAAGCGACAGAGCCGCCGAGCCGATAGCCGCCTGAACGGTCGCCTTGGGCAGATATGCTATAACGCAAAACAGCCGTTCCTTCAGCGATAGCTTTGTACCCGCCACGCAGATACATACGCCCACAGCCCTGAACAAAAGTGCGGCAAATATCATCACCACAGCGGCAGGGCCTGCGGAAAGAGTGTAGCGGATATCCACCGCCGCACCCACAAGCACAAACAGCATGATCTCCGCACCTGTCCACAGCTTGCCGAATTTGCCCGAAAGCCCTGCGGACATTTCCTTTCCCGCACGAACCTTTACCACACAGGCCATAGCCACCACCGCAAGCAGTCCCGACACTGCGATATACGGCTTGACAAGCGTCTCTACCGACATAAGAAGAAATGCTGTTCCCAGTATGACGATCACCTTTATGCTGTCGTTTTCCCCTGCTTTGCTTTTCAGTACACAGGCAATGATAAAGCCAGCCGCAGCCCCGATCAGCACTCCCGTCACGATGGAAACAGGGATATTCAGAAGATCTGCCGCATTCGCCGAGCCGCCCTGCGCCATGGCAACAAAGGTGGAAAACAGCACGATAACAAAAATATCATCGCAGGATGCACCCGCAAGTATCATCTGCGGGATACCCTTTTTCGCGCCGTATTTTTCTTCGATGAGCCTTACCATACGGGGAACGACCACCGCAGGTGAGACTGCACTCAGCACCGCTCCCATAACAGCCGCACCGATAAGGTCAAGCTCAAAGAGCACGGGGGCGATAATGACATACGCTGCGATCTCAAAGCAGGCGGGAACAAAGGACATCATAACAGCGGATCTTCCAACCTTTTTCAGGTCGGAAAGGTCGAGAGAAAGCCCCGCCTTTATCAGTATAATGATAAGCGCTATCTGCCGCAGCTGTGCGGAGATATCAAGGACCGAGCTGTCGAGCAGATCAAGGACATACGGGCCGGTGACGATCCCGGCCAGCAGCATACCTATGATACGGGGCAGGCCTA
>CAMHMM010000269.1 GCA_946186215.1 uncultured Ruminococcus sp.
GATATCTATGTAACTTTGGGTGTTTTGCCTATTGAATATCTGTTTTTTTTATTATATAATAATTTCGCAATACGAAATATTCGTATCACGAACTGATAGCAGAAACAACAATACTGGATGGTGTTTTTTTATGCAGAAGGTCATTGGCGGTATCACCTATGAATGTTATCCTCTAACCACTGCGCAGCTTGTCCATATAAGCACGCTCAGATACAGCCCCACAGGAGAGATAGTAAATATCGGAACGGGACAGTATCTGCAAATGGCGCTCAATATCGCAGCACTCAGGGAAGCTCTCAACAGAGCGGTGGAAAGATGCGAGTCCATGCGCATGAGAATATGGAAAGACCCCGAGACAGGAGAGCTCTGGCAGTATATAGAGCCTTACCGCAATGAGTTTTTTGAATACTATGATTTTTCCGAGTGGCAGGAGGACAGAGTCACCGAGGTGCTCAACAAATGGACATCCCAGCCCTTTGACACATACGGCGGAAAGCTTTCGAGGATAGTTATCGTTTCTCTCCCCAACGGCTACAACGGCTTCTACTTCAATGTTCACCATTCCTGCATGGATTCAAGCTCGGTCATCGCCTTTTCCAAAGATGTTATGGAGATATACAGTGCCCTGCTCTATGGAACACCCTATCCCAAGCCGACGGCATCCTTCATAGAATCAGTAAAGAAGGATCTTGCATATGAGGGCAGTGCAAAGCAGAAAAAAGATGAGGCCTACTGGCACAAGCAGCTCGACATGGGCGAACCGATATATACCGATTTCACGGGTCCCGGAAGACTTATCGCACTGCGCCGTGAGAACAATAATCCCGATCAGCGCTGGGGAAAGCTCACCACATCCAACGGAGACGGCAGCACCATCACCTATGAACTGGATGTGGATTCTACCAACAAGATAATGGATTTTGCCAAGAAATACGATCTTCCCGTAAGCGTTGTGATACTCCATGCGATAAGAACAGTTCTGTCAAAGTTCAACAACAACGAGACAGATATCTGCATACGCAACTTTGTCAGCAGACGCTCTACACTTCTCTTCAAGAAATGCGGCGGTGTGCGTATGCACTGCTTCCCGATGAGAACGATAGTTCCTCTTGACAGCACCGTTTTAGAGTCGATGCAGATAATCAGAAAGGCTCAGGATGAACTTTTCCTCCATGCGGACTATTCTACGCTTAAATATATGCAGGAGCAGCGTGAACGCTTCGGCTTCGAGCCCGGCGGCTGTTACCACAGCGTCAATTTCACATATCAGCCCGGCACTATAAACGGCATAGTTGACAGCCTGAAAGGTATAGGCTTCAAGAGCAGATGGTACAGCAGCGGCAAGCAGCCCCAGCCAATGTACATAACAGCTATGCACCGCCCGGGTGACGGCGGACTGAACTTCTACTTCGGCTATCAGCTCGACAGCGCAACCCCCGAAGAGATAGAATTCCTGTATTATTTCACGGGACGGGTACTGTTCAGAAGTATCGAAAATCCCGATAAAACAGTCAAGGAAATAATAGATATGACCTGATCCTTCCTCTGATCCATAATTCTCACACTGAAAACGAAAGAGGTATCCATATGTTTGAAAAATTCAAAGAGATAATTTGCAATTATGTTGAGATCGATCCCGAAAGCATAACGGA
The DNA here is from genome assembly GCA_946186215.1 of uncultured Ruminococcus sp. Lineage (GTDB taxonomy): Bacteria > Bacillota > Clostridia > Oscillospirales > Ruminococcaceae > Huintestinicola. The sequence goes on from CAMHMM010000269.1 coordinate 1,653, forward strand.
AGAATCGAAATTTATCGAGGATCTTGGCTTTAATTCATACGACATCATGTGTATGCTGGGCGATGCTGAAGCAGAATTCGACATCGAGATAGATCAGGAAAAGATCGCAGGTATGAGAACGGTAGGAGAGGTTCTCGAATACTTCGGAGGTCTCGTCAATGAATGATCTGAAAACACTCATTGATCTGGTATACAATGCTGACAGAGACTATGGTGACGAGATATTCCTGCGTGAATATGTGAACAAGCAGTTCCGTGATACGAGCTTTAATGAGTTCAGGCTTCGCTGTGACAGCCTTGCAGTATGGATAAACGAACACTTTGACCACAGAACACATATCGCACTGGTGGGGACGACCTCTCTTGAATACCTGACCGCATGGTTCGGCGTACAGTGCAGCGGCAATGTATCCGTTCCGATAGATACCACCAACCATATCGACAATATCACAGATGAGATAGACCGTTCAGACAGTGAAGCGGTATTTATAGATGACAAGCATATAAAGGATATCGGTCTTTTCCGTAAGCACTGTCCCAAGGTAAAGTATTTCATACACCTGAACAAAAAGTATGACGATATGCTGATGCTGGATGACATCCTCCGTGAATACAGCGGAAGAAGACCCGATGTTTCCGTAAAAGAGAATGATGTTGCAGCCATACTGTTCACATCCGGCACTACCGGCAGAAGCAAGGGCGTTATGCTCACCCATGCAAACCTCATCGACAACACCACCTGCTGCCGTGATGATGACTATCACGGAAAAAAGCTTCTGACAGTGCTGCCGATACACCATGTATACTGCCTCACCCTTGACATACTCCACAGCCTGTGGAACGGTGTAACGGTATGCGTAAATGATTCGCTGATGCACATCCCGAGGAATCTGAAGCTTTTCGAGCCTGAATATTCAACATTTGTTCCGATGATAGCCGCAACGATACTCGGAAAGATGCAGGCTGCTGCTAAAAAGATACCCGACAAAAGGGCAATAGCGGCAGATGTGTTCGGAAAGAATTTCATTGCGCTGTTTTCGGGCGGTGCATATCTCAGCCCCGACATCATCAGAGGGTACAAGGAATTCGGCATAGACATCGCACAGGGCTACGGCATGACTGAGTGCTCTCCGAGAATATGCACAGGTATCATCGGCTGTACAAAGCCCGAATCTGTCGGAAAGATTGTAGACGGCTGCGAAGTAAAGATAGTTGATGGCGAGATATGGGCAAAAAGCCCCTCTGTAATGAAGGGTTACTACAAGGATCCCGAGGAGACCGCAAACTCGCTCACTCCGGACGGATGGCTTATGACAGGCGATCTCGGACATACCGATGAGGACGGTTATCTATACATCACGGGCAGAAAAAAGAACCTGATCATACTTTCAAACGGAGAAAATGTTTCTCCCGAGGAGCTTGAAAACCGCTTTGCACTTTTTGCGCCGATAAAGGAGATAATAGTCTATTCCCGCGGGGAACAGATAACCGCGCAGATATATCCTGATCCTGACTATGCATCCGATGATATAAAGTCTGAGATACAGCAGAAAGTTGACGAAGTTAATGCTTCTTTCCCGCCTGCAAAGCGCATAGTGAATGTTATATTCAGGGACAGGGAATTTGAAAAGACCGCTTCACGCAAGATAATCAGGACAAAGATAGATCTCTGATGATTTTTATGTGCGGATAAACATGCCGTGCTGCAGGATGAGTGCAGCACGGCATGATTTCTGGGTTCTGCGAAAAAAACTCTGTAAATTCAAAAACTACATTAACAACCGCACAGTGAAACCAGACCAATAAATAGTCCGAAATCATGACCCGCCCCCCGTCAAGTAGACAGCGAAAAAAACAAAAACAATCTACATTGTG
>CAMHMM010000270.1 GCA_946186215.1 uncultured Ruminococcus sp.
CGCAGAGGGGTGGATATGCTCCACTCCTATACTGAGAAGTGACCTTACAAGCTCTGTATAGCAGCTGTCACGGACAGAGGCCTGTCTGCGTACCTCCTCCCTGATATAGTTCAGCTGACCTGCGGCTGTAAGCCCGGTCTTATTGTCAGTTGCCTTGGGCTCCACCAGCATTTTATCGAAAAGAGATCCTACACGGATCATAAAGAATTCATCAAGGTTTGTCTGGTAGATAGAGGCAAAAAGAAGCCTTTCGCCGAGAGGCACAGTTTCATCCATTGCCTCGCTGAGTATTCTTTCGTTGAATTTGAGCCAGCTCAGCTCTCTGTTATCATAGCAGTTCATTCGATCACCCCGTGACAGTGTGTAAAGGCATATATATTCACAGTTATTCCGGTATATTTGACTCAACAATACCTATTATACAGCATTTTTTTCATAATGTCAATTACAAGTGTGTTTTTTCAGCCGGTTTTTCGGTCAGGAAAGCTTATATTTCGCTTTATGTCTGATATTTTGATGAAATATGTCGCAGCATCAGTCAAAAACAGGTGTTTTTTACAAAGCACAAGGTATATGATCGTCATGACTTTGTTTATAATACAGAAAAACACTTTCAGGCTTGACAAATCATTCGGCGTGGTGTATCATTATACTGTTAATTCAAAGGCAACGGCGCCGCACAGCTATATCAGAACGATATGGCTCGTGTCGGTGTCTTTTTTTTCAAGGAGGATATTATGATCGAATACGGCCGTGTTGAGAATGTTCCCGATTATTTTGGCTGCAATGTGTTCAATGAGGACACAATGAGAGATATGCTTCCCAAAAATGTGTATCAGGCACTTGTAAGGACCAAAAAGCTTGGTATGGCTCTTGACATAGATGTAGCGGATGTTATCGCTTCTGCTATGAAGGACTGGGCTGTGGCAAGAGGTGTGACACACTTTACACACTGGTTCCACCCGCTGACAGGTTTTTCCGCAGAAAAGCATGATTCCTTTATTTCTCCCACTGTTGACGGCAGAGTGATCATGGAATTCTCCGGCAAGGAGCTTATCAAGGGCGAATCTGATGCTTCAAGCTTCCCCTCTGGCGGTCTGCGCGCTACCTTCGAGGCAAGAGGCTACACAGCATGGGATCCCACATCTCCCGCATTCATCAAGGATAATACACTTTATATCCCCACAGCATTCTGCTCCTATACAGGCGAGATCCTTGATAAGAAAACACCGCTTCTGCGCTCGATGGATGTTCTTTCAAGACAGGCTATAAGGATACTCAGACTCTTCGGTTCCACCGCTACAAGAGTTACCACTACCGTAGGCCCCGAGCAGGAATATTTCCTTGTAGACAAAAAGCTCTACGACCAGAGAAAGGATCTTATCTTCACAGGAAGAACGCTCTTTGGCGCAAAGGCTCCCAGAGGACAGGAGCTTGACGATCACTACTACGGAAACATCAAGGATCGTGTTCACGATTACATGACCGACCTTGACCGTGAGCTCTGGAAGCTCGGCATACTTGCAAAGACCGAGCATAACGAGGTCGCTCCCGCACAGCATGAGCTTGCACCTATATTCACATCCTCAAATGTTGCAGCTGACCAGAACGCACTTATGATGGAGATAATGAAAAAGGTTGCGCTCAAGCATGGTCTTGTGTGCCTTCTCCACGAAAAGCCCTTTGCAGGCGTAAATGGCTCCGGCAAGCATAATAACTGGTCTATGTCCACCGATGAAGGCGAGAACCTCCTTGATCCGGGTGCAAGCCCCAGAGAGAATATCCAGTTCCTTACATTCCTTGTAGCTATCGTCAAGGCTGTTGATGAATATGCAGACCTGCTTCGTCTTTCCGTTGCATCCGCAGGCAACGATCACAGACTGGGTGCAAACGAAGCACCTCCCGCTATAATCTCCATCTTCATGGGCGATGAGCTTCAGGCGATCCTTGATGCACTTGAAACAGGCGAGATGATCAAGGCAGGGGAGTCACAGGAATTTGAGATCGGCGTTGAGGCTCTTCCCAACTTCCCCAAGGACAATACCGACAGAAACAGAACATCTCCCTTTGCATTCACAGGTAATAAATTCGAGTTCAGAAGCTTGGGCTCTGCTGACACGATATCATGCACAAATACTATCCTCAATACTATCGTTGCAAATTCTCTCAGGGAATTTGCTGATAAGCTTGAAAATTCCAGACATTTCAAGCATGATCTTAACGATCTTCTTGTTGAAACCCTTAAAAAGCACAAGAGAGTCATCTTCAACGGCAACGGATATGATGCAAGCTGGGTAGAAGAAGCTGCAAGAAGAGGTCTTCCCAACTATATCTCCACTGTTGATGCAATGCCTCATTACACGGATGAAAAGAATGTACAGCTCTTTGAATCCTTCAGAGTTTATACACAGAAGGAGCTTCGTTCCAGAACAGATGCACTTCTTGAAAATTATTCAAAGGTCATCAACATAGAAGCTCTTACAATGCTCGACATGGCTAAAAAGCAGATACTCCCCACCGGTATAAGATATGCATCTGAGCTTGCCAAAGCAATAAAGATGAAGAAGGATGCCGGCCTTGACAGGAGCCTTGAAACAAAGCTTGCAAATAAGGTAACAGAGCTGAGCAATGCGCTTTCTGATGCAATAGACAAGCTGGATTCACTGGTTATCAACGCCTGCGACAAGTCCGATACAGAGGAATGTGCGCGTTATTACAGGGATGAGGTATTCTCATCTATGCAGTCCATGCGTTCTATCGCAGACGAGCTTGAAATGTCTGTACCCGAGGATATGTGGCCGTTCCCCACATACGGCGATCTTATGTTCAGAGTATAACAGTTTCACCTGATATGCAGAAACGGAGCTGCCATCAATACAGCAGCTCCGTTTTTTTTAAGCTTTCTTAAAACTATCCAGCATCCCATTAAAGAATTCTTCAACGCTGTCACACATATATATCGAAAGCTCCATATCGTTTTCATCCAAAACAGCGTCACAGCTAAAGTAAACCCGATGATCGTCACGGTGCCAGCAGAAAAATGAGCCGCCCTCATCGTATGCAAAGGGGATAAGTCTGTCATCCAAATAAGTTTGTGTGATTTCGTCATCAAGTATTTTCTCCACACTGAACAGACTATCCGGATCTGAAAGCGGTATAATTCCATGAACACAATAGCTTTCATCGTTAAAGCTGACAAACACATTTTGAATATAGTTTCCGTTATGCAGCAGATAGTAATGCTTGAGAATATCAGGTATGGCGATATCAAAATACTTTTCAAAACGGATCATATCATCATTTGTTATTGGAATATGATTATCGGGTTTTACAAAATCAAACATATACACCTCATATCATAATAAGAATTATCAGTACCTATGATATATATTTATATTATAAGCATTATTTCATAGGTTCTTCTAAACCAAGTAAAATATTAATATCAGGTAAATCCATTAATAATTCACTTGGAATAATTGATAACATATTTTTAATTTTATGAAAATCTTTATTTTGTCCAAATA
>CAMHMM010000271.1 GCA_946186215.1 uncultured Ruminococcus sp.
CATCCCTCATGGGAATAGGGCTCAAGGGCAGGGAGGATTCCCTGACGCTTCGCGTAAACGGCGGCGGTCCCTGCGGCACACTCATCGCCGTAGCGGACGGACTGGGAAATGTAAAAAGTTATGTGCAGAACCCCGTCGTAGAGATACCACTCAACAGCAAGGGAAAGCTTGATGTAGGCGGCGCAGTAGGTACAAACGGCGTATTCAGCGTGGTAAAGGATCTCGGCTTAAAGGAACCATATTCGGGGCAGATCCCGCTTGTATCGGGCGAGATAGGCGATGATGTGGCAAGCTATTTCGTGCAGTCCGAGCAGATACCCACGGTATGCGGACTTGGGGTGCTGGTAAATCCCGATCTTACGGTGCGTGCCGCAGGCGGGTACCTTATACAGCTGCTGCCATATGCGCCCGAAAGCGTGATCGACACGATCGAAGCCAATATCGCAAGGATACCATCGGTGACAAAGATGCTCGACAGCGGTGTTACGGCAGACGAAATGGCTCATATCGTGCTTGAAGGGCTCGAACCCGATGTTATGGATAATCTCACAGCCTCATACAAATGCGACTGCTCAAAGGAGCGCGTGGAAAGAGCGCTTATCTCCGTAGGAAAGGCAGAGCTTGAAAAAATGGCCGCTTCTCCTCAGGAGGTATGCTGTCATTTCTGCGGCAAGGCATATGATTTTTCCCCTGCGGATATAAAAAGGCTTATCAGCAGGAGCACAAGATAATTTCATCAGCAAAATTGCTGCATTAAAAAGCCTGTCCCGAAGCGAAGAATATCGCTTCGGGACTTTTGTTGCAATGGCTATCTGTCCGACCTTATCATGCCGTAATAGCAGGCATCACATATCCCCTGATTGTTGCGGTCAGCCTGACGAAGTGTGCCCTCGTACTTCATGCCGCACTTCTTCATTACTCTGCCTGAGTTGGGATTTCTCGGATCGTGTCTTGAATCGACTCTGCCCACTCCGACCTCATCAAAGAAAAAGTCTATGACTGCCGACAGTGCCTCGCTGGTAATGCCCATGTGCCACCATTTTCTTCCGATGCAGTAGCCGATATGCACTCTTTCAGCAGTATCATCCACCTCTACAGCGGAAATGCTGCCTATCGGCTCGCCAAGCTCCTTTGGCACTATTGCCCACTGATAATATTTTTCATCAGAATACATCGGTAGCCACTGCTCCAGGATATATCTGCTCGCTTCCACAGATGAATGAGCCGGCCAGGTGAGAAATTTTGTCACCTCTTCATCTGATGCCCAGTTATTGTACATAGCTGCCGCATCGTCTATGACAAAACGCCTGAGGATCAGACGCTGTGTTTCAAGCTCATGTGTTCCGATATGCTTCATACGATCATCTCCCCCTGCACCTTATGAATTTTTCATATGCATAATAAATATCGCGGCCAAGATCGTTTCAAATATTAATCCCATGACGGTCATTATTACCGCAAGAACATTATCGCTGGAGGGTATCATTATTTTTTCGGGATCATCGGGATCGAGCCTGATACCTATGCGGTCGCCGACCTCCCATTTTTTTATGCTGAATGAGGAATGTATTTTCTTTATATGGCTCACACCATCCGGATCGGTATATTCTGCAATTAATACAGGATATCTTCCCCTGCCCATCTGCCTGTACATTTTGTCACGAATGATGCACTCTGTTTCAAAAAATCCGCTGCTGCCCTTCAGCATCCATAAATACTTCACCACACGGTTAAAGCACAGATATCCTGCACACAGCGCAAAAATGATCAGTGCTGCCTCAGCAGGGATCAGCCTTACACCAGCATCTCTGAGTAAAGCATATGCACAGGCAAACACGCCGAGAGCAATCATCACTATCTTTTCATCAATACTGAAATCCTTGTACATGATACACACCCCGCCCCCGGTCAAGATCCGTTTACATCTATTATATCCGCAGCGCACCGGATAATCAACATCAAAATACACAAAAAACAGCGGAGCGATCATCCGAAATTATAATGTGAAATATGCTCAAATCGCTCTTCTGTAATATTTTACCCCTTGAAAAACAAAGTCGGATATGATAAAATATACTATATTTTACTGTCGAAGGTGAAGCTGTGAGAAAAAAAAGCGAATACTGCGCACTGCTTGCATTGCTCCTTATGACGGCCTGCTCTCAGCAGAAGACACCGCAGGAGGAAACACTATCAGAGACCTCAGTGACCGCGCCTATCGAGATCACCGTAACAGCCGCATCAACAACGGTGGCTGTGACTGTAGGAAGCGAGACGGGTGCAGCCGAGACCGAGGCCACGGAAAACGAGATAATAACCACCACTGTTACCGAGGAGACCGAGGAACAGATGGTCACCACAATAGAGCGCAAAGAGGTGGATATTTCCGGCTACAGCGAATATAACAGAAACGACCTTTTCCATTTCGGTCTGACACCTGTGTACAAGGTGGACGAGGATGAATATGTCATCCACTACGCCCTTATGGATGACAATGGCGAATTCGCCACGGATTTTATATATTTTCAGATATGCGGCTTTTCAGACAAGGGCATCGCCGCCTATATGGAAAACAATAAATGGGGGCTCACGGATGTAAACGGAAACATCATAGCCGAGCCTGAATATACCGACATCGGCGTTGATTTCGGCGGCGTATTCTGCACCGAATTTCCATACGGACTTCTCTCCGTAAAGGACAGCTCGGATCACTGGGGCTTTATCAACGAAAAGGGCGAGCTCGTAACAGAAACCAAGTACAGTATGCCCGATGATGAAAAGCCCGAATACATAAACGGCTTTGCGCTTGTTTATCTTGATAATCTGCACGCAGGGTATCTGGACACGGCGGGAAATGTTATCTGCTCATTCAAATACACCTATGCTGAGGATTTCACCGAAAACGGCTGTGCAGTCGTGGGTGTTGGCGAAGAAGGTGAGCAGAAATTCGGTCTTATCGGCACAAAGGGCGAGGAACTCATACCCTGTGAATATGATATCGTGCTTCCCTTTTCCAAAGACGGGCTGACTGTGGCGGCAAACTACCCCGAAAATCCGCAAAAGCCGCTTTCCGCATTCACACTTTACAAAAAGAACACAGACGGCACGGTGGAGACAGTTCGGGATATAGATGTGAACTGGCGAAACAAGCTTATCATCGCCTCAGGCGAACGAAACGAGATACAGAATGCCCTTGCCGCAGACGGCCTGATGATCTTCGAGCGAAATAATTACCGCGGTCTGATGGATTTCGAGGGCAATGTTAAGATAGAACCACAGTATGAATGTATCTACGATATCTCTCCCGAAAAACTGGGCGATGATATCATCTGCGTTATGGAACGCTTCGGCAGAAGATACACACTGAGCCGCGGCTGTGAACTCAATGAATATATCCGTTCGGAGATGGAAGACAGCGATCCCGAACAGCAGATCCTTCTGGAGCTTGCAGGCTTTGAGCCGCGCTACACGGGAAACAGAGGCGAGAAAAAGCTTGCGTCCATCTATAAGGACAGC
>CAMHMM010000272.1 GCA_946186215.1 uncultured Ruminococcus sp.
CCTATAGGATATATAACGGACACGGCTTCTGGCTCTCCGTCCTTCGGACACTTCTGATAGGAGCAGCAGCGGTTTTGGCGGTAAGTGTGCTGTTTGCGACAATATGTGTTATTGCAATGAACGAAAAAACCGAATTTGAAATTTATTTTGTCGTAACTGCAGGTTTGCTGTGTTTCACGCTTCCGTGGTTCATATGTCTTATCAAAAGAATGGGCTGCTCCGACCGCAGTGACAAAAATGCTCCGGGCGGGAAATATTTCTGCACGGTAAAGGGCAGGAGCAGCACCTTTGCAAAGGCACATATCCTCACTACTGCAGAGTCTGTGTTTATAGTACTGCTTATATGCTTGATATATTCAACGGCATATATGATAGACTTTATGAATACAGTCAAAAGTGTAGATCCGTCATATCATATCCCCGTAGAAGATATATACTATATGCTCATAGTTCCGTCAGTATATATCTGCATATGCACCTTACTTCCCCTTGGACTGTCTAATTTCATTGAGCTGCTTCCGTTCAGGAGCCACAGGGGTGTCCTCATATTCACGATCTTCCTGTCCATACCTATACTGCTTTTTGCATTTCAGGTGAAATTTTTCAACATAGCAGCTGCCGAAATGATAATCCAGATATCAGGAACCCTTCTGTGGATAATACTTCTCATTGCTTCGGAATATCTGATAATCAAAAAACACAGCTCGGATATGGCTGATGACACCGCTGCAGTAAAAACAGCGGTATGAAAGCAGGTGGAACTATGAAAAACATGATCAGATCAATAAAGCTGTATTTTAAAATATCATTCTTCCTGCCGACGATCATCATATCTCTGGTATTGTTCGCCGTGACACTGGATTTTTTAATAAGCTACAGATCACCGTCCGAAAATGAGCATATGCTGTTTCTTCTTCCTTATTCATTCGGGCATATAAGTGTTGTGGCATTTTTCATGGCAGGGCTTGAAAAGACAAAAAGCTGTAAATTCTTTTCATCCACCAGTGATGCAAGGCGGTTCGCAACGGTCGTTCCCGCAGTCTCGGCAGCACTGCTTTCAATGGCATTCGATATCGTAATGTGCATCGTGTTAACGATGTTCGATCTGTCAATGGGTGCTGATTCGCTGATAATCAATGCCGTCACGGGAATATTCATGTGCTTTATCGCATCAGCGCTTGACAAGCCGATGCTCTATCCCCTTTGCTGCGGAGGAATGATAGCATACACCATACTGTCGAAAAAATTTATAGATCTGTATTTTGAAGGATGGACTTTCAGATACGGCTTCGGGCTTACGCTCCCCGCAGCATTATTAGCAGCGCTTGCAGTCTATGCAGCGGGAACTGCTGTGAATACCCTTATACTTGATATATGGTGGAAAAAATTCGGCAGGAGCTTTTCAAACAACAACAGCGGCGAGGGTGATTCCGCCGCAATGCGCAGAGTATTCAGCTTTATGGATAAATGATATATTCCCCACACGCCGATGAAGGATTTCATTGGAGTGTGGGGAAATTTTTTGAGCCGATCCAAAGATTAGAAAGGTTATTATTTTATAAGAATTTTATTAGAATCATTGACCTTTTGCGGATGATGTTATATAATATATGTATCAGCACTCACATAAACCGTGATCAAGAGGCATAAAGCATGAAAAAACACATCACTGCGCTGCTTGCGCTTACAATACTTCTGTGCTCCTGCTCATCCGGAAAGACTTTACAGGAGATCAAAGAAACAACGGCAGAAACCACCACAATTCAGACAGAATCTGAAACCACCACGCAGACGACAACCGAGACTGCCACCGAAACAGAGGAAGAAGAAGAAAAGCCGATTCTTGACATGGATTTCTGCATACTCGACGGAATAAATTTCGGAATGACTGCCGATGAGGCGATCGAAGTGCTGGGAGAGCCAGACATGGAACTTCACTTCGATGGCAAGATCATGATAAAATACGGCGAGAGCGGGCTCACCTTCGGTGATTACAGCCGCATGGTCAACGCTGCGTTTGTCAAGCAGCGTGCCGATCTTGCAATGGATGAGGATGACGGCAGCGATAAAGCAAAAACAGACGAGCTTTATCTGACAGCAATACTCATTCAGGATCACACTCTCGATGACAGGCTCTACGGAGGCATCTCTCTCGGTGCCACCGCCGAGGAAGCCACGGAAGCGTATTTTATCGACCAAGAAATGTTTATCCCGTTTAAATACAAAAGGCTGCAGAAGGCCGGAGAATTGAAAGTTCTCTACGGCATCGACGATATCGATATGGGCATCCCCGGACCTGAGGACAATGATTTTCACTCGATGGGATTTATCAAGTACAAAACCGATAATGATTTTGGCGCGGTAATGTATCAGGCATACGAGGGCGATATGGTCAACAGCATTACATATGAGATCGACAATGACGAAAAAATTATCGGCATCGTCGCCGCCCTTACGAAATACCGCTGATAAAACAAAACATACGGGAGCCGGCACAGCATCCGGGCTCCCGTTTTTTATGCTCTTGCCGATGAAATCCTGCACCCTTTATAGGTATAGAACAACACGACAACTTCCGACCACAAAAACCAAGCCCCAGGGCATTGTCCCGGGGCTTGGTTGTATAGTAAGCGCTGTGTTTATTATTCTCCCGATGCGGTGGGAAGCCTGAGATCGACGGAGCTGTTGTCGATATTGAATTTATATGTAAATCTTGATTCTTTAAGATCAAGCTCTTCAAGCCTGTCGTAATCTTCGTCAAGAAATGCTCTGTAGGGATCCCAGCCGGTGATAACGAGTACCAGTGAATGTCCCGGTTCAACGGTATATACTGTGGGCTGGAGATAGATCGTATAATCGTAGTATTCGCCGTTGTTCATAGCCTCGGTCTTAGTGGTGTATTCACAGGAATCATAGCCGCAGCCGTAGTTCTGGAGGTCGGTATAGCCGAATGACAGGAGCTTTGCGGTGGTATTGCTTTTTACGAACTCCTTTACGCTGATCCCGCCGAGGCTCGGGTCATCTATCATATCGACTGTAGTGTAGGGGAGACAATCATAGAGGCGTTTCTTTGTGACATATGCCTTGAAGCTGGTCTTGTCGTCTATTGTGTCTATCAGCATAGCAGATATCATAAGGCCGTCAAGATCTGCGTTTTCCGTGGACATCTTAATATGCAGCTCAGGTACTCCGTAAATGGTGAAGTTATCGGGGAAGGTGTAGTAATAGCATTCTCCGGTGCCTTCGGAAAGATTGAGATAATAATCATCACTCGTCAGAGCCCTGCCGAATTCATCCGTTGAATTGATATAATTATCGTAATATCCGGCTATGTCGGAAGTATCGATGGAAGAAACATCCTTCGGGGTTAATGTCTTGTCGAATCCATAGGAATTGTAATCAAAATCTCTCCATTTGTCAGATGTCCTGAATGTGCCGTCGATATTGCTCTGGACTGTGACCTGCGGCATATTTTCTATACCGTTATCCACACCATAAAGATAGTGGGATAGC
>CAMHMM010000273.1 GCA_946186215.1 uncultured Ruminococcus sp.
TTGAAGTTTCAAACGGTGATTATCTGGTTTTTGTCGATGCTGATGATTATATTGACCAGATCGGCAATACGGAAAAAGTAGAGATAACAAAGCATCAGGGACAGCTTATTGTGTTCAACTTTAAGGAATCTCGTGATGAACAGATCAAAATAGGCAAATTCCGTGTCAGCTATGATGGTAAGAATTTCTATGATTCGTCTACAGTCGGTATGAATTTTGATGATCCTCAGAATGCTATTGCCGATAAACTTGCAAGACAGATTGTATGGAATCTTAACGGCGCAAAGAATGTAAATCTTGACACTACCACGGGTATGTTCCTTAATCCCAATCCGGACTCAAATATTATTGCAGGACACAATTCAAGCGGTTGGGTACTTAATGCAGGTCATACCGTAGTAGGACAGGGAGGCGAATTCCATTTTGTTTACCGTGAGCTTACCGAAAACAATATGAGTGATGTTTCGGTATCAGCTACCAAAAAGGTAAACGGCAGATCTCCTAAAGATGGAGAAGTATTTGAATTCACTATTGAAAGATATGATTCTACCAAAGATGAATTCGTTCCTCTGAAGACCTTGAATGGTGATGGAGAATATGTTGATCTGATCGTTAAAAATGATGGAAGTAAGGTCAGATTCGGCATCAATGTTACTGAGGAAGGCAAAAATATTTATCGCATCAAGGAAAAGGGATTAGCTGAAGACGCGACTACTACCGATGTATTCAATATTAATAACCAGGAATTCTATGCAGAGATAGATGTTAGCGTTATCGATACAGGAAATGAAAGTATCAAGATACCTACTTCGGGAACAAAGTATTACAAGAAGTTTGACGCTTCTACCGTAACGGTAAGTGAAGATGTGAATCTCAGTGATGTTGTTTTCAACAATACTACTGCAGAAGGAACATTCACGCTGACCAAGACGGTTACAGGCGGCGCTCCCGATGGCGTTAAATTCGGCTTTACTCTCTATGCAACTGACAGCGATAATAATCCGATAACCGGAAGCTTTACTCTGGCCGGATATCCCGAAAGAAGCCAGATCAATTTTACCAATGGTAAGATGACAAGCCCCACAAAGATCTACCTTGAAGCGGGGGATACTGTCAGCATTACCGATCTTGTCGAAGGGACGACCATAAAGGTAGTCGAGGACGATAAGGACGGCTACGAATTGGTGAATACGCCTGCGGAGATGGAAGCAGAGATCAGTTCTTCCGGTGCAGCGATAGTTACTGTTAAGAACCACTATTTAAACGGTACTATCGAAGAAAAAGGCAAGATCATCATCACAAAGACCATCGATGGTCTGAATATCACCGAGGATGAGATAAACGGCAGCATCAAGTTCACCGTTAAAAATGCTGATGGCAAATATCTTACAGCAAACGGAGAGCTTGTTGACACTGAGACATCATTCACCCTTGGATGTGATTTCAAAAAGGGAACTGACAACGAGTTCACGAAGGAGATCGACGGTGTTCCCTTCGGCACTTACACAGTAGAGGAGACCTACGACGAATTCGGCGGATATACTCTCATTACAGGGAGATCCGTAACGAAGGATGAAAATGTGACTCTCAGCGATGCTCAGCCTGAGGCTACAGCAGAGCTGGTGAACTTCTACGCAAAGGAAGAAGATACCAGTGAGACCATCAAATTCGTCAAGAAGTGGGTAAATGACGATCTCGTTTCCGGTGACAGACCTGAAAGCATAACGGTCAACTTCGTTCAGACAATCAAAAAGAACGGAGCAGACCTGAAAACAGAAAACATTTCTGTTACAGTGACCAAGGAAGGCAGCTGGGAATATAAGAAGGAGCTTCCTTTAAGAAAAGTCACGATAAAGGATGGCGAGGTCACCGAGTATACCTACGAGTACAGCCATTTTGAAGAGACAGCTATTGAAAACTATAAGAGTTCGGTAGTTATGTCCGACGATGGCAAGACGGTCACCGTTACTAATGAGCACAAGCCCTGTGAGGTCGAGATAATCAAGCAGGACAGATCGGGCAATACGCTCGGCGGCGCAAAGCTTGTGGTGCTCGATAATGATGGTAAGGCCGTTGGAGATCCGTGGATATCTTCAAGTGAGGAATCGAAGAAAATCTCACTTATTCCCGGAAAGTATACGCTCAAAGAGCTTGCAGCACCTGAGAATTACGAAAAAGCAGATGATATCGAATTTGAAGTTCTCGGCAACAACAAGGTGAATATCCTGACCGGAGAAACAAAAGGAGAAAATCCATCTGTTGTTATGATCGATGACAAGCTTCAAAAGACTGTCAAGATCAACAAGTACGCTATCACAGGCGGCGGAGAAGTAGAAGGCGCAAAGCTTTCGCTTTACAAGCTCAATGATGGCGGCACAAGAACACAGATCGACACAACATGGACATCTGCAAAGAATGAAACATGGGAGGTAACTCTCGAAGCCGGCTCATATGTTCTTGTTGAAATTGCAGACAACACTGACGGAACATTTACGGACGGAGACAAGACCTATAAGATAATCCCGTCTGAGTTCAGGTTCAGATTATCTGAAAATCAGCAGAGTGGAGAGCTTGAACTTACGGCAATTGACAGCACTGTTTCCAGCGATAAAGGCTACTGCACAATAGACGGAGACACCATCAAGGTCTGGGATGCAGAGGTCAACACAGAATACACGACGGATATCTCCATCGATAAGAAGGACATAACCGGCAAGATCGAGATCGACGGAGCGCTTCTTGTTCTCACGCTCAGTACCGAGGACAAGGTAATACCCGATCAGACAGGCCTTTTCACTATCAAGAACGGAAAGGTACTGAGTTGGTATTCAGACGGCGCACCGAGAAATATCAAGGATCTTCCCGATGGTGATTATACCCTTGAAGAAAAAGCAGGGTCAAAGATCATCAAGGATAATGACGGTGTCGTATATGATGTGATCAGTTCCAAGCTCGATTTCAGCATCAAGGACGGCAAGGTAGTTATCAGCGGAACCGGAAGTTACAAGAGCGCTTACGATGATAAAGCAACAGCCGGTTACTACTATGCAAAGCCGGAAGAAACTGAATTTGTAATTTGCGATGCAAAGGCAAATATCGCAGACATAGATATCAGCAAGAAGGCAATAGTCGGCGATCAGCCCGGCAGCACAGAGCTTGCAGACGCAGAGCTTAAGATCACATCTGATGCTGAGGGCAAAACAACAGTCAAGGATGCAAAGACCGGAGACGATCTTAAATGGACATCCGGAGGCACAGCAAAGACCGTTAGTCTTAGACCGGGCACATATTATCTGATTGAGACAAGTGCACCGACAGGCTATCAGATAGCAACGACGATCAAGTTTATCGTTAATGAAGACGGAACTGCTGAATATGTCAGCGGTGAAGCAACAGTAAGCGGTAAGACGGTAACGATGCTTGATGCACCGATTCCTGAGGTAACGATAAGCAAAAAGGCAATAGTCGGAAATCAGGAAGGCAGCGACGAGCTCGAAGGAGCAACGCTGA
>CAMHMM010000274.1 GCA_946186215.1 uncultured Ruminococcus sp.
CTGAGCCTTTGGCGCTCACAACTACCTCGGTAGTCTCGAAGGTACCTGTGGCATCCCAGTCGTTGTCGTTGCTGCATGCCGAGGCAATGGTGGCAATGCTTATGATGAAGATTATCTTTTTCATTGGTTTACAGTATTTTTTAAATCATATATGCTTTTAAGTAACTCGATGTTGTGGATGATTTGCGACTGGGCTGCAGTGTTCTCGTCGGTGATGCGCTCAACAAGGCGATGGATGTCGATAACGCCGTTGCGCAGCTTCGACTCCTCGGCAAGTCGCACGTCTCGGCGTAATCCCACAATAGTGGCATCGCTGGCGATGAGTTCTCGCAGACGAGAGATTTCATCGTTCTCATGACTAGCCTCTAGCTGGCTGCCGCGGCATCGCAGCGCAGTGCCGCTTTGTTCTTAATATATGGGAAATCTGCGCCCGAACCTGATCAGGGCGCAGATGTTCTTCAATGTTTATCAGTCAAATGTGATCTCAGTGCTTACGCAACCTGTACCGCTGAGAGTGCAGCTGAGCTCATCGGGCTGGTGTGTGCCTGCATAAAGGGTGAACTTGTTTCCAAATCTCGCTCTCTTGCCTGCCTCATTGACCGCGGTGAATGCCTTTTCGGAAACTGCGATCTTAACGGTGAGCTTCTCGCCTGCATCAAGCGCTACACGCCTGAAACCGCAAAGGCTCACATTGGGAACGGCATTCTCGGAATAATCCTTGATGTAGAGCTCCACAACATCCTCTGTTGCAGTGCTGCCATTGTTGACCACTGTAACGGCCGCAGTGCCATCGGAATACTCAACGGCAGTACATTCAACCTTAGAATATGTAAGGCCGTAGCCGAAGGGGAAGAGAACATTGTTCTCAGCATATCTATAGGTGCGGTTCTTCATGGAGTAGTCGGTGAATTCGGGAAGAAGCTCCGACTTCTCATAGAATGTAACGGGAAGCTTGCCGGAGGGAGAGATATCGCCGAAGAGGACTTCTGCAAGTGCGATGCCGCCCTCGGAACCCGGGTACCATACATGAAGAAGAGCATCGGGATCGGACTCTGTGTTTATTGCACTTCCTGCGGCACATACGATGACTACGGGCTTGCCTGTAGCCATGATCTTCTCAATGAGTATCCTCTGAGGCTCGGGGAGACGGATATCATTCTTGTCGCCGGAGGAGAACTCGTTTCCTGTGTCGCCCTCTTCGCCCTCGATGGTAGCGTCAAGTCCTACGCAGAGGATAACCGCATCCGCATACTCTGCAGCTGCAAGAGCCTCTGCATATCTGTCGCCTGTGCGGGCGAGAACGGAGGACTTATTCTTGTAAAGATGGCAGCCCTCTGCAAATATGACTCTGCCGCTGAATCTTTCCCTGATGCCGTCAAGGAGAGTGTTGTATTTGTCAGCCGTACCGTTGTAGTTGCCCTCGAGAGCAGTTCTGCTGTCGCTGTTGGGCCCTATCACGGCAAGTGTCTTTATCTTGTTTTCATCAATAGGAAGGATACCGTTGTTCTTGAGCATAACGATAGATCTTTCAGCACATTCAAGAGAGATGTTCTTATGCTCGTCACTTGAAACAACAGTGTATGGTATATCATCATACTCGGTCTTGTCGTCGAACATACCGAGTCTGATCCTTGTGCGCATAAGGTGGATGCAGGCCTTTCTTATATCCTCCTTATCCACGAGCCCTGCTGAAAGAGCGGTGGGAAGGTGCATATATGTGCAGCCGCAGTTGAGGTCGCAGCCTGTTTTGAGTGCAAGAGCCGCAGATTCAACGATGGTAGTGGTCAGACCGTGATGCTCATGGAAATCGCGCACTGCCCAGCAGTCCGAAACGAAATATCCGTCAAAGCCCCATTCTTCGAGCTTGCCCATGAGGAACTTGCTTGCGCACGCGCCCTCGCCGTTTACGCGGTTGTATGCGCCCATGACGCTCTCTACATTGGCATCTCTTACAAGTGCCTCGAATGCGGGAAGATAGGTCTCTTCCATATCCTTGGGAGTAGCAATGGCGTTGAACTCATGCCTTACTGCCTCGGGGCCGCTGTGAACAGCGAAATGCTTTGCACAGGCAGCAACTCTCAGAACATCTGAATCGCCTTGAAGTCCCTTTACATAAGCTTTTCCGTTCTCTGCGGTAAGGAACGGATCCTCGCCGTAGGTCTCGTGGCCTCTGCCCCATCTGGGATCACGGAAGATATTGATATTCGGTGCCCACAGGGTAAGTCCCTTATAGATATCCCTGTCGCCGTATTTTGTGTAGGAATTGTACTTGGCTCTTGCCTCGGTGGAGGTGACCACTGCAGCCTTGCCTACGCGCTCTGTGTCAAACATTGCCGCAAGGCCGATAGCCTGCGGGAATATTGTGGCGATACCGGAACGGGCAAGACCGTGAATGCCCTCATTCCACCAGTTGTACTCGGGAATGCCCAGTCTCTCGACAGCGGGAGCATCATAACGAAGCTGTGAAGCCTGTTCCTCGGTCGTCATGGCATCGGTAAGAGCTATCGCTCTTTCTTCAGCGCTCAAAGACTTATCCAGATATTTTTCCATTGCTTACTTT
Organism: uncultured Ruminococcus sp.; assembly: GCA_946186215.1. Taxonomy (GTDB): domain Bacteria; phylum Bacillota; class Clostridia; order Oscillospirales; family Ruminococcaceae; genus Huintestinicola. The sequence continues at coordinate 2,561 of CAMHMM010000274.1, forward strand.
ACCTTTCTGCACAGGCCGCATTATTCTGCGATCGCAGCTCTGATCTTGTCAAGATCGGGCTCGTCGTTGTCTGCATTGTCAAGGAGAGTCCACTTCTCGGAGAGAACAGCTTCCTCACCGTCGGCAAATTCCTTCAGCTCACCGATATTCTCGCATTCAAGGAAGTATGCATTGGTGTATACCTCGTAGTTGCAGGCATAATCGGGATACTCCACAGCCTCATAAGCGGGTGCGGACTTTACGAAGATCTGGCCGTTTACGGCATATACGCCGAATTCACCGTCAATATTGAGGCCTATCTTGAAGGCATTCTTCTTGTAAATATCCTGCTTGATCCTTACCTCGGAGTTGCTCATGGAAAATCTGGGATCGTTGATGTCGGAATAATCCCAGAGGCTGAATACTCTGTTTGCAAGATAGCCGGTCTTCTTTGTGCTTACGGGCAGCTTGCATACGCCGCCGGTGGTAAGACCGGTGATAGCCCATGCTGCATACTTTGCGGGCTTGCCGGAAACATTCTTTATCCTGTGAGTAACGGTAACAACGGGCTTGCTTTCATCCATTACAACTGTCATGGAAAACTTCTTGCCAAACGGTGTGGTCTCAGGCTCAACAGTTACTTCATTGCCCTTTACGGTGAATTTAACAGGGCTGTTGTCGGGACAGTAGGTCTCGGGGTTGACCTCGGGGGAGCACCACAGTCTGTGGCCGCCGTAGTTTATCCATGTGCCGTATTTACCTGTATCCTCGGTAAAACGCCTTTCAATGTCCTCAAACATTATGTTCTCTTTTCCGCAAAGAGAGAAATATATGATCCTGGGTCCTATCTCTGTTGTGATACCAAGTGTCACAGCACCGTTATCAAGAAAAACACATTTTCCGTAATTAGCATAATCCTTTTCTGTCACCTTAACGCCCATGTGTAATACCTCATTTCATCCGAGAAT
>CAMHMM010000275.1 GCA_946186215.1 uncultured Ruminococcus sp.
GAGAACGAATCCGGAAGTTCACCGTTCAGGATATTGTTTTCTATTAATTCTATCAGGGGAGTATTGCTTTTCATAATAACACCTCTGTGATATTTTCTTTATTACTCATACGCATTCGCATATTCATCGGTCATATGCCACAGTTTTGAAGTATCATAAGTATCCGGCAAATGCACCCATTGGCCATCCGATACCTCCACATACCAGCCCTTCTCGTCCATATCATATTCCATCCAGCCGTAGTCGTCATAGTCGGAAGAAATACCCTCGTACCAATACTGCCACTGATATGGTGATTGCTCGTTGTTGTACCAGAACCAGCACTGCGTATCACTGTCGTACCAATCCGTACCGTCTTTATAGCAGGTTCGTCCGATCTCCTCCACATAAATGCTGTTTTTGGCGGTGGAAGGCGAGTTTTTCACATTTTCGCTCTGAACTGCTTTTTCATCTGACAGTGTCCTTTTCCGCTCGATCGCACCGTAGATCTTACTCGCAGCAAAAACAATCCCCATAATGGTCAGAAAAATCGCCGATTTGCGTATAAAAGACTCTGCCCGTCTGCTCTCCGCACGCCGGTACTCCACCCATTTCGGAGTGTTTTCAAGTCCAACATCCTCCGCTTTGTCCGTGACATCGATCTGTAACTGGGCACCGCATTTATCACAGGTCGGTAACGAGCCCTCTGCCCAGGTATACACCATACGATTTTCGCAAAAACTACACTTCAGTATCGTGGTACTGCCTTTCACGATCACATTATTGTAGTGCTGCCCTTTCTCATCGTAGTAGCCTTCCTCAAATTGCCGTCCGTCTTCTGCCGTCCAGCTCTTCGGATAATAATCATAATCATGAGCAGTGCAGTGAAAGGCACTTATTTTACCATATTCTGCTGTTTTCCATCCGTATGGCTGTGAACGCCGCCACCTCCACACCGGAGTATAACTCCGGGAGCTGCGGCTGCCCGACGAATAACTTCGGCTGCTGCTGCCCGAATGATGTGATGAACTATGTAAACTGCGGTGACTGCTGCTCGAATGATGCGACGAGCTATGTGAGCTGCGATGGCTGCTGCTGCTGTGATGCGAACTGCTGTGTCTGCTTGGTGGCATTTATAACTTCTCCTCTGCTTAAAATGGCTAACATATGATAATTCATTGTACCACAAAATTATGAATTTTTCTAACACTAAAACAGGAATAAGCGCCCCGTGTCCGGAGTACTTAGTGTAATATAATAATGTGCATACGGGTTCCGAGCCGCAAAACAGCGTTACCGTTCAAACCAGCGAACGGGCAGCTGTCGGCCTTGCCATATGTGTAAAATAATAGTAGGCATGAAAGTTCCGAGCCATAAAAGTCCGTTACCTGACAAATGAGAGTACAGGTAACAGCGGACTTTGTCCGCCCGACCGACTTGACTGTAAAGCAAGGTTGTGATATAATTACTAAAACCGATAAGAAAGGAAAATGCGATATGGCTCATGATGTGTATCTTTTCGGACAGATACTCGGCACCCATTCCTTTTTGCTGCAGGACGGGTTTCTGAAGCCGGATGAATATTCCGAGATAAGCGAACATTATTTCCTGCCAGGCGGCGAAACAGGCACTGCGGCAACGGTGCTTGCTTCGCTGGGCATATCCGTAAAAATGGACGGAACACGGCTCGGCACCGAAGTGGCTCCCATGCTGCGGGATTTCTATAAGGCAAAAAGCGTTGACCTTTCTTCTGTCGAACTCATGCCGGATGACCCCGGAGTGATGGACTATGTGGTGATCGCAGGACTGGTGCGTTCGCCTATGGGACGATTTCAGCATTTGTTCTCCTCCGGCGAAAGATGGTGGGGCATCCCGAAAGAGGCGGATATCATCGGCTGCAAAGCGGCTGCTGTAGATCCGTTTTTCGGCAGTGAAACTCAGCTTGCCGCAGAGTTGTGCATCAGAAACAATGTTCCCTATGTGACCATAGACTGCCCGCACGATTCATTCCTGCACCGCAATGCGGCTGTCAATGTGGTCTCCCGTGAGCTTACATCAAGGTGTTATCCGGATATGTCCGCAGAGGATATCATGCGCCTCATGCAGGCCGGAACAGACGGGCTCACCATTATCACACAGGGCGGGGATGATATGCTCTACGCACGAAAGGGCGGAAATATCCGCCGCATGAAGCCGTTCAGGACGGATGTCAGAAGCACTCTGGGCGCAGGAGATACATTCAAGGCGGGCTGCGTTTACGGCCTGCTGCACGGCATGGATGATGATGACCTCGTCCGCTTTGCAGCCGCCTGCTCCGCGGTTGCTATATCCCGTTTCCCGCTGCCGCTGCATCCGCCGACACTGGATGAGGTTACGGCGCTGCTGTCTGCACAAAAACAAACATGAGGTGATTTGCATGGATATCAGATATCTCAGTGAGGCCGATGACAGGCTTGAACTGAGCAATGTGTACGAGGAAAGCTGGAAGCACGCATACAAGGGCATAATACCGCAGGATTATCTGGACAGCATCCCGAAAGGGCGCTGGGCAACAAGTCTTGACCGTGAAGGGATGCACAGCCTTGTTATGGTGGATAACGGCCGCATAGTCGGTACATCCTGCTGGTGCAGCTCACGATGGGAGGATCATCCCGGGTGGGGCGAGATCGTATCGATCTATTTTCTTCCCGGATATATGGGAAAGGGCTATGGCACTATGCTACTTGAAAGGTGCGTCAACGAGCTCAGAACTGCAGGCTTTAAAAATATTCTTTTATGGGTGCTGGAGGATAATCACAGGGCGCGGCGGTTTTACGAGAAAAACGGCTTTACCGCAGCTGATGATTTCCTCGATGATGAGATAGGCGGCAAAAAGCTCAGAGAGATAATGTATATCAGATCAATTTGAAATGAGGGTGACCGTGTGCAGCGGCCGCCCTCATTTTGTCATTTCTTCTTCTTTTTTGAAATATCGGTAAAATACCCAGGCCTGCCCTTCTTGTCGATGCGGGCGTAGGCTATTCCCCTTTTCTCTTCCTTATAAACAGTGCCGTTTCCGCCGACAAGCTTCTCACAATAAAGGAAAGCATCATCCAGATCGCCTGTATAACGGTTCCTTACATTTTTCAGAGTCCATTTGCGTGAAACATACACCGTTGTGAGCTCGCCGCAGTTGTAGAAAAGGAAATCCATCTTTGTGACCTTTGAGGTGTCAAAGCCCGATAGATCAGCGTACTTCATTTTGCCGCATTCCGCGAACATTCCGGTCATATCCGTCACATTCGAGCTGTCTGCCTTTGAAAAGTCCACATACTCAATGCCGCCTGTCCAGTACACTTGCTCGATATCTCCGCCATCCTCCATGCCTGCATCATAGTCGTAGCCGTAGCGGGAAAACAGCGCGGAGCAGTCTGCAGGAAGCACAGTCCCTTTTTTGGCAACGACTGCCTTGACCTTGTTGCTCTCACGGTGCGTCCATATCTGGTTTTTCGTCACCCTGCCGCTGAGAGTGAGCACAC
>CAMHMM010000276.1 GCA_946186215.1 uncultured Ruminococcus sp.
ACATTTGTAAAAAATTTATTTTCTCAAACATACACCGAAAATTCTTTATCGTCGGAATATGTATCAATACAGCTTTACTCTGATACTTTTCAAGCAAATACCAATATGCCTCATTGCAAAGATAATGAGTATGTACATTCGATACTGTGCTTTTTATGCCATATGCTGAAAGGTGTTTCGCAATATCATTAACATTAAGCTCAGTAAACAGACGGGTACAGTTTTTTTCTGCGCATTGCTCTATGCAGAACGAATCTGTCAGATCCTTGCTTGCGCCGAAGAGATATACTGCATCGTATTCCGCAGGAAGCTTATCAATATCTTTCCTTAGCCCGGCAAAAGAATTTGTCAGTAAATAGTGTTGCTGCGAAAGCACATCCACGATCATGGCAGATGAATTGTTTCGGCCTTTAAAGCCTATGTATGCCGTCCTTCCCGCCATGTGCCACCTCTGTAAAATGTTATCTGTTTTGGTCAGCATATTCTATCATAAAAGATTAATTTTATCAAATGTCAAATGAAAGAGTGATCATTTACATATCATTTTTCGCTCAAATCACGCTTCGCAGATGCTCATCTATCACAGACAAAGTCTCATCAAATCTCATTGGCAGGCCATGTCCGCAGGCTAAATATTCGGGCGAGATCCTTACTATCCGCGCAAGCGACCTGCGCATCAGTTTCGGGCTTACAGCGTGTGGGGTAATATCCGGGCGATTCCAGATACCTGTGAAAGCATCGCCGCAATACAATATCCCTTTGCTGTATACACCTACAGAACCATAGGTATGCCCCGGAAGCGGTATAATATCTGCATCATAGCCAAGTTTACGCAGTAAGCCTTTGTCTTTAGCGTCAAAATAGATATCCGCATCATACAGCGGGCTTTGGAACAAGCTGCCGTTTATCCATTGCGTATAATTCCTGAAAGTATATTTCGGCATAGTAGGCTTTACTCGCTGCGAGAGATAATTCTGTCGCAGTTTTTTGTCACGGTCGCAAAGCAGCAGCTTTGCCCCTGCATTCTGCAGCTTTGAAGCATTCCAGTCGTGATCTGCGTGAGCATGAGTGAGCAGTACATACCGTAAATCATATTTTTCAAGCCATCTTTGCATACCTTTCCATGTCTGCGGCATACCTGTATCTATCAATAGATCGCCTTTTTCACTTCTGATAACATAGCAGGTAATATTGCTCTGAGCATAATACAGGATATCCCCGATCTTATTGGTCTCATTTGTGACAACAGGAAACAGCTTTTCTGTTACAGAACAAATATCCATTTTCGTTCACCATTGTTTTCCCGGTCAATGTATTTCCCATGCTCCCCTGCATTTTACACCGCTTGCAAGGGCAAGGCGTTCAAGCTCTGTGATCTCATCTTTTGTGAGAGAAAGCTCTGTGCCTGCCGCAAGACTATCGGCATGATGAGGCTTGTTTATACCCACTATGGGAACAACGCCCTTTGATATGCCCCATGCTATTGGTATCTGTGAGCAGTCAACGCCGTATTTCTTCGCAAGCTGCCTTTCGTATGCTATTAGCTTGTCTATTTTTACGAATTTACTTTTCCCGAAGACAAGTCCTCTTGAGGAAAACAGTTCAAATGTATGATCCTTGTCATAATGCCCTGAGAGAGCCCCCTGTTCGAGCAGCATATATCCGAAAAAAATAATGTCCTTCTTTTTGCATAGTTCAAGCATCGCCTGCTCCCGTTCAAAGGAAAGCAGACTGTAATGATTCTGTATCGCAGAAAGCTGTGTTCCGTTTTCTTCAAGCACCTTTGAGGCAATAAGAATGTCATCAACACTTCCGTTTGAAAGGCCAATGCTCTTTATCAGTCCATCTTTAAGACATTCAGCGAGCTCGGTCATATTCTCCTTTATATTTTGCGGAGAATGGAGCCAGTACAGATCTATGTTCGGGATCCTGAGGCGTTCAAGGCTTTTCTCTATCGCCCTGCGGCATTCGCCGTTTTTGTATCGTTTGTTCGGAAAATGTTTTGTGGAGATCATCACATTTTTACCTGTGATCATCCTGCCAAGTATCTCCTCGGAGCGCCCCATTCCGTAGACCTCTGCAGTATCCCAGAAAACAAAGCCGGACTCATAGGCCTTTGAGAAAACCGCCTGCAGCTGATCTTCGGAAAAGCTCTGACCAAACACCATGCGTGAGCCGTTCATACCGCCGCCCCATGACCATGTACCGATAAGAGGCACGGAAAGCTCTCTGTCTGCTATTTTATATTTCATCATTGATATCACCCCAATGTATCATTCTTCCTGACTGTTATCCTTCAGCACATTTCTTATCCTGCTCAGTGATTCGGGCTTTATTCCGAGATATGTTGCGATATACCTTTGCTGTACCCGTCCTGCCAAGTCGGGGTAGTTCCTGCGGAATTTCAGGTATCGCTCCGTTGCGTTTTCGGTCAGGAATCCGCCTTCACGGTACATCTTATATCGCATACCGCTTTCAAGCAGCTCTATCCATATGTTTTTCAGCTTTTCACTGCTGTATATAAGCTCCTTCATTCTTTTCACATCAAACAGCATCACAGTGGCTTCCTCGATGGCTTCCCACATTTTCAGTATCTCATCGAAGCCCATCATGCCCTCATCCATGCAAAAGCTGCCTTCTCTTGCAAAGAACTGTGTGATGTCATTTCCGTCACCGTCTACATAGTAGCTGCGTACTATGCCGTTCATCACGATCCCCGCATGAGCTGCGCTGTCGCCCATATTTGCAAGCAAGGAACCTTTTGAATATACTCTGAACTCAGAAAAATCCAGTACAGCATCAAATACATCATCCTCGATCCCGAGACTGAACCTGTCAGAGAGAGCTCTCATCTGTTTTACGATATATGTTTTATCCATAATGACCTCTTTATTGTGCGACAACTTGCATTATGTTCAGCATCATTCATTGTGATCGACCTCCTGAAAGGTATTGTATCACAATAAATTATGTTTGTCATTGACCTATGTTAATTTTGACAGTCATTTTTTGTTTGTATAATACAATATTTTCACCTTTTATAAGGCGTGAGGTTGTGCAAAACAAACAATAAAAACGGTGTAAACAAAAGGTCGAGGGGCTTTTTTCATTTATTTACCTGATTCATTGTACTGTAAATAGACATTGTGCTTTCACTTCAAATTCATTTCATCGATTGCCAGTCGGATTGTATCACTTCTTATGCATCCAAAAATGTTAAAGCAAACCTTCAGTGATGATTATAACATATTAAAATTTTATTGTCAAATGTCAATCATAGCGATATGTCAACCATTATCTAACCGTAGGAGTTACAATCCTAACTCCTTGACTTTCCGATAAAAGCGATTAGGCTTCATATTCCAGTGCTTCATGGTTTCTTTGGCAGTCTTATCACCCTTGCTTGATATGATATGATATAATATAAAGAAAAGACACCTCATCAGGTGTCTCAGCCTGTCGAACAACCCCACA
>CAMHMM010000277.1 GCA_946186215.1 uncultured Ruminococcus sp.
CCTTGCCACAAAGACAGAAAGATGCGTAGTAAAGAGCAAGACCGCACAGAAGGGTTTTGTTGAGCTTAATATGGAGATACGCCTGAAGGATGACGATACCGATTTTGTTAATGAGCTTGCGGATATGGGCGGCATCCAGAGTGCAGTGCTTGTAAGCTATAACGGCGATTACATGGGCTAAGGGCGTGATATGATGTCAGCACATAAAAGCATAGACAGGATATGCATCATCATAGTCGTATTTACTCTTATCATTACACTTGTGTTCTGCAACGGCAGCGCCTTCGGCATTGAAACAAGAGCGCAGGATATGGGATATGAAAACCGTATATTCGACCGTTCAAGAGTACATACCTTTGATATTGTGATAGACGACTGGGATGCATTCCTTGAGACCTGTGAAAACGAAGAATACTCTCCGTGCAGCGTGGTCATAGACGGCGAGGCGATAAAGAATATAGGCATCAGGGGCAAGGGAAATACCTCGCTGAGCTCCGTTAAGAATATGGACAGCAATCGTTACAGCTTCAAGGTCGAATTCGATCAGTACGAGAAAGGCAAGACATATCATGGTCTTGACAAGCTTTGTCTGAACAATATAATCCAGGATAATTCCTATATGAAGGACTATGTTGCCTATACTCTCATGTATGATATGGGTGTGGATGCGCCTATGTGCAGCTATGTCTATATCACCGTCAACGGTGAGGACTGGGGACTTTATCTTGCTGTAGAGTCGATAGAGGATTCGTTCCTTAAAAGAAATTACGGTACCGATCACGGCGAGCTTTACAAGCCTGACAGCATGGGCTTCGGCGGCGGCGGCCCCGGAAACGGCAAGGATTTCAGCATGACCAAATTCATCGAGGAAAACACAGAGACCGATAACGGCGAAACAGAAAGCACTGACAAGAGCAGTGATGAAAATGCAAAGCCTGATACTGCAGGCGGTATGATCGGCTTTGACGGAAATATGCCGGACTTTGGCGGGAATATGCCTGATTTTGGCGGAGAGATGCCGGCTTTCAACGGCGATATGCCTGCTCCCGACAGTGGTGAAAAGGGTGAAAAGTCTGCTCCCGGAGGCGGTATGCCCGGTGGGTTCGGCGGCTTTGGAGGAATGGGAAGCGATGATGTAAAGCTCAAATACATCGACGATGATATCGACAGCTATTCCAATATATTCGGAAATGCAAAGACTGCTGTGGACACTGCTGACAAAAAGCGGCTGATCCGCTCACTTAAAGCACTTTCAGAACAGTCTGATATTGAAAACACCGTAGATATCGACGAGGTAATAAGATATTTTGTCGTTCATGATTTTCTGTGCAACGGCGACAGCTACACGGGAATGATGATACACAATTATTATCTCTATGAAAAAGACGGTAAGCTTTCCATGATCCCATGGGATTATAATCTTGCCTACGGTACATTCCAGGCAGGGGATGCTTCATCATCCGTTAATTCACCGATAGATACACCTGTATCGGGCGATATGAGCGACCGCCCCATGATCGCATGGATATTCGCAAATGAAGAATATACCAAAATGTATCACAGCCTGTTCAGCGAATTTCTGGACTCTGCTGATATCTCAGCTCTTGTAAATGATACCGCAGATCTGATAGACAAGTATGTGGAAAAGGATCCCACAAAATTCTGCACATATGAGGATTTTCAGAACGCAATCATTGCAATGGACACTTTCTGCACCCTCAGGACAGAAAGTGTACTCGGGCAGCTTGACGGCACGATCCCCTCGACATCTGACGGGCAGAATGCTGACAGCTCCGCACTTATTGATACCTCAGAACTTGATCTTTCCGTTCTGGGTTCGATGAACAACGGCGGACAGGGCGGTGGAGCACCTTTCGGCGGCATGAATGCCAAGCGTTCATTAAACGGTGATGCATCCGCCGATGCTGCAAATGAAATGCCCGATGGCTTTGATCCTTCACAGGGCTTTGGCGGCAATATGCCGGAAGGCTTTGATCCTTCGCAGGGCTTCGGCGGCAATATGCCCGATGGCTTTGATCCTTCACAGGGCTTTGGCGGTGATAAGCCGGAAGGTTTTGATCCTTCGCAGGGCTTCGGCGGCAATATGCCGGAAGGCTTTGATCCTTCGCAGGGCTTTGGCGGCAATATGCCGGAAGGCTTTGATCCTTCACAGGCCTTTAGCGGTGAAATGTCTGATGCTCCCGATCAGTCGCGGAAGTCCGGCGCAGACAGGCAGGATAACAATTCAGCTCCTCAGGGCTTTGGCAGTGAACAGGAGAAAGACACTTTGGCTTCCGATAACAAGGAAGTTGAAACGGCAGCTGCAGAACAAAATACTCCTGATGCTCCGTCACAGCGTCCTGATCGCCAGCCTGCCGATAACAAGGATAACAGGCCTCAGGGCGGAAATTTCCAGCCTATGGACTTCAACAGACAGCAGGATAACAGCCGATCATACATACTTTTCGGAGTATCGTCTCTGGTGCTGGTTCTTGGCATTGTCTTCGCAGCCGTATTTAAAAGATGATCAGCTGATCAGACAAATTTGAACAATTAACAAATATTTCATTGACAAACACACATAGATGTGTTATCATATACATTATAACATAATGGGATAAGTGGATGAAAAGTCCGCTGTATCTGCAAAAAACAACATCCGCACCCGTTTTGACAGGGTACGCGGAAAATGAAAAGAAGGGTGATTATGAAGAAGAAGGGAATTATCGTTTCACTGGTGCTTTCCATTCTGTGCATGATCTTTACGGCAGCTCCCGTAAGTGCAGCAGGAAGCTTCAAGGTAGAAATGAGCAAGCTGAACAGGAATTCGTGCGTTATCTCCTGGGATAAACAGAGCGGTGCAGACCGTTACAGAGTGTATATCCAGGATGGTGCGGGAACTACTCCGTGGACGCTTTACACTATCGACACCACAGGAAAGGTGAAGGTCCGCAATCTGAAGCCCGGCGTTGCCTACAACCTTAAGGTAAGGGCGCTGAAAAAGGAAGGCCGCAAGCTCAATCTTGTATGTGAATCAGAGATACTCAGCTTCACAACGCCTGCAGCTTCAAATGTTAATTCTCCCTATCCCGATCCTGCGGATTATGGCTATACTGTAAGAAAATCCTCAGATCATCCCAATGCGGATTATTTCGGACATTGCCTCGCTTCAAGCTATGATAAGGCTACCGATATGGCATTTGCATATCATAAGGCACTCAGAGAAAGAGGCTACAAGCTTGAATCAGCCGGCAAGGATGCAAAAGAGGGCATCACCATTTCCACATACTCCCTTATCAAAAACGGCGTAGTAGTCGGAACACTGACAGATACCTACGAAATGCGCGGCGCACAGACATATGTTTCTGTACTTGTTGAAAGCGTAAGCGCAACTGCAGCAGCAGTGACCACACCGGCAGAGACAACAGTTGTTGAA
>CAMHMM010000278.1 GCA_946186215.1 uncultured Ruminococcus sp.
GCCATCTTACAAGCGACGGCGATACAGGCGATGACAAGATGCTCTCGGGCGCAACGCGCGAGCACAAGACCGTTATGGAGATCGCCGACTACTATACTGATGCATTTTTCAAGGACTGCAATGCCCTTTACATCAGAAAACCCGACACCGTAAAGCCTGCAACAGGCTGCATCGCTGAGTTTATCCGCGTTATCTCCTCCCTTATCGAAAAGGGATTTGCCTACGAAGCAGGCGGAAATATCTACTTTGACACATCAAAGCTGGATGAATACTACAAATTCGGCGATTTCACAGGCGAGGATCTTGCTGTTGCCGTCCGCGATGATGTAGAGGAGGATACGAACAAGAGAAACAAGACCGACTTCGTTCTCTGGTTCACCAAATCAAAATTTGAAGATCAGGAGCTGAAATGGGAAAGTCCGTGGGGACTTGGCTACCCCGGCTGGCATATTGAGTGCTCCTGCATAAGCATGAAATATCTTGGTGAATATCTTGATATCCACTGCGGCGGCGTAGATAACGCTTTCCCCCACCATACCAATGAGATCGCTCAGTCCGAGGCATATCTCGGCCACAAGTGGTGCAGTGTATGGTTCCATGTCCATCACCTCAACACAAAGGGCGGAAAAATGGCAAAGTCCAAGGGCGGCTTCCTCACAGTGGAGAGCCTGAAGGAAAAGGGTTATAATCCCGTAGTTTACCGCTTCTTCTGCCTTGGATCCCACTACCGCAAATCCCTTGAATTTTCCTTTGAAAACCTTGATAATTCCGCGGCTGCATACAATAAGCTTGTAGGCAGGATAGCCCGTATTCTCCCTGAAGCACACGGTGATGCTGACAAGGCAGAGGCTGAAAAGCTGCTTGCACCCTTCAGCGCCGCACTTGACAACGATCTGAACACATCCCTTGCGATAACAGCACTTATGGATGCGCTCAAATCCTCCGCAAATGCCGCAACAAAGCTGTACGCTATCGAACAGATGGACAGTGTCCTTTCACTCTCTCTCATCGAACACGCCAAGGCTGCGGGTACAGAAGAGACAGAAGACATCCCCGAGGAGATCGCACAGCTTGTCGAGCAGAGAAAGCAGGCCCGCAAGGAAAAGAATTTCGCTCTTGCCGATGAGCTCAGGAACAAAATCGCCGAAGCAGGCTATGTGATCGAAGAGACACGCGAAGGCACAAAGATCAGAAAACAATAAGGGAGCTTCAGGCTCCCGATCTCATAAGGATCGGTGAATCTATTGAAGATATGCAAAAAATGCGGCACTGAGTGCCATGACGGAAATATTTTCTGTGAAAAATGCGGTGCGGAGCTCGATATAGATATCCTCCCCGATAATATAGATGACAAGGGCAATGTAAAAACCACTAAGCCCAAGGAAGCGCCCAAGCCCCGCGCTCCGAAGGAAAAGATAAAACTCACCGAGGCTCAGAGGGAGGCTCGTCTCAGAACGATCAGAGGCTGTGTTATCGTTCTTGCTGCTGTCGCTATAATAGCACTTGTAGCTTTCCTTATAAGCTTTATCGGCAATTCAAAGGGATATAATGCCGCGCTTAAGGTCCCTCTTGGAAGAAATGTGGAATTCGCCCAGTCTGAAACAGGGCTTACATTCTCATCAAAGTCATCCAACGGAATGATAAATTCCATGGCAGATTTTGACTATGTCTGCGTATCTGAAAAGAATGTGAAGGTAAACGGTTCCGAGCAGCCTGAGTGGGCTATCATGCTCACAGTCGACGATCAGGGTATGATCAGTACTGTCGAATACTACGACTTCACACAGCTCAAGCTCAACTGGCAGGGCAGAAAAATGGCCGAGATGCTCACAGACCAGTCACTGACCTACGGTATGTCTATCAAGAATGTAAACAAGACTCTCGGCATGAGCCCCTATTACATCAAGAGAAATGTATCAAATGATTCCATCTATTGCTACCGCTACCATTTCACAGATGAAACTGCGGGATATGACAGGGCATACAACTACTATGTAGGCTTCTCCGACACGGATATGTCCGTAAAGTCCGTATCCTTCAGGGAAATAGATTATGCCCGCGTTATACTCAACGCAAACAACAGCGGCATGTATTCCTCATTCTCCTCAAATGACAGACAGAGCCTTGTCACAGATGAAGAGGACAGCGATGATTCGGAAGAAAGTGCTGAAACCGATGAAACTTCCGAAGAAGATACCGACAGTGAGGAATAAGACTGCTGTGAATTAAAACCGCCTTAAAGAGGGAAGCTATGAACAAACCTACGAACAAATACAAAAAGCTTTTGGGCAATACAATGATCTTCGGTATCGGGCAGATACTTTCAAAGATCATAGGCTTTCTTCTTGTGGCGCTCTATACCCGCTGCATGACAAAGGAACAGTACTCTGATACCGATCTTATCTATCAGAGTATAAATGTTCTTGTTCCTCTTGTTACCTTCGGTATGCAGGATGCGATAATCCGCTTCGGCATGGATAAGGGCTATGACAGCCGCCGTGTCTACACCTGCGCCAACGCAGCACTTATCCTGGGCATGACGATCTTTATGCTCTTTACCCCGTTGGTGGCTACCAACAAAATAATCGGCGAACACACAATACTGCTTTATATATCATGCTATTTTTCGTGCTTCCGTGATTTTGCCTCCCGTATGGTCAGAGCAAAGGGGCATGTAAGATTATTCATGGCCGACGGAGTTATGGCAGTATTTGTTCAGCTGCTTATGAATATACTGCTGATAGTTGTATTCAAGCTCGGTGTTACGGGATATGTTCTGTCTATCATCATATCCGATGCATTTTCACTTACGATGCTTTTTGTCCTTGCGGGTCTTGACAAAATGGTGGACACCAGATTTTTCAGCAAGGATCTCTTCAGGGAGATGCTGAAATTCTCCCTTCCCCTCATCCCCACACTGCTTCTGTGGTGGGTGACCTCATCCTCTGACAGATGGTTCGTTGTGTATATGCAGGGTAAGGAAGCAAACAGTGTATACTCCGTATCCTACAAGCTCCCAACTCTGCTTATGCTTGTAACGACCATGTTCTATCAGGCATGGCAGATGTCATCCATTGAGGAAAAAGGGCTCGGAAAATTCTACGAAAATGTATTCGGCGCATATTCCTCCCTGCTGTTCATCGGCGCTGCGGGTATAATCCTGCTTGTAAAGCCGCTTACAGCAATAATCGCCCCTGCTGACGATCCTGCAAAGGATTATTCGCTGGCAAGCTACTATACACCCATACTGGTAATTTCTATGGTATTCCAGTGCTTCTGCCAGTTTCTTTCATCGGTATACACCACAAAAAAGCGGTCGCTCAACTCGCTTTTCACTGCACTGGTGGCCGCTGTAACAAATATCATACTTAATGCACTGCTTATCCCCAAGATAGGTGTCTGGGGTGCAGCTATCGCAACG
>CAMHMM010000279.1 GCA_946186215.1 uncultured Ruminococcus sp.
GGTGCAAGCTCAGCTTGCCCGTGCTTGACAGAAAGAGGACAGTGTGTTATAATATTTATGCAGAACATTGAAAGGTATGTGTACAAATGGATATCAACAGTATTATCGCCCGTGAACTGGGATTAAGACAGGAACAGGTGGACAATGCCGTAATGCTCCTTGACGACGATAAGACGATACCGTTTATCGCGCGTTACAGAAAGGAACAGACCGGTTCTCTCGATGATCAGGTGCTCAGACAGCTTGCCGACAGACTCGCCTACCTGAGAAATCTCGAAAAGCGCAAGGAAGAGGTCACCGCTGCCATAACCGAGCAGGAAAAGATGACCGATGAGATCGCCGCTGCTATCGATAAGGCGACTACGCTTGTGGAGATCGAGGATATTTACAGACCGTTCAGACCGAAGCGCCGTACAAGGGCATCCGTGGCAAGAGAGAAAGGTCTTGAACCTCTTGCAGAACTTATAATGGCTCAGGCACAGGATACCGATCCGCTCAGTGCCGCAGAGGGTTTTGTAAGTGAGGAAAAGGGCGTTGAGAGCGCTCAGGCAGCTGTTGACGGTGCTCTTGATATAATCGCCGAAGATATCTCAGACGATGCAAAACTGCGAGGAAAGCTCCGCGAGCTGTATACAAATCAGGGCAGCATCACTTCTGCTGCCGCATCCGAGGATGCAGATCAGGTATATAAGAACTATTTCGAGTTTAACGAGCCTGTTTCAAAGACTGCGGGACACAGGGTTCTTGCTCTTGACAGAGGCGAAAAAGAAGGAGCGCTCAAGGTCTCCGTTGAGATACCCGAGGGCAGGGGAGAGCAGCTGTGCCGTAAAATGTATGTAAAGAATACATCCCCGTGCGGCGAGCTTGTGGGAAATGCCTGTGATGACAGCTTCAAGCGTCTTATTGCCCCCTCAGTGGAAAGAGAGATACGCGCAGAGCTTTCCGAAAAGGCTCATGAGGGCGCGATAAAGATCTTTGCATCCAATCTGCGCCAGCTCATAATGGCACCTCCCGTAAAGGGCACTGTAACTCTCGGCCTCGATCCCGGCTATGCCCACGGCTGCAAATGCGCCGTAGTGGATGAAACGGGAAAGGTACTGGATACCTGCATCGTTTACCTCACCATGTCGGAAAAGCAGCGTGAGACCGCCCGTACAGTACTCGGGAAAATGATAGAGAAATACGGCGTTACCACCATCGCCATCGGAAACGGCACAGCATCCCGCGAGACGGAGAGCTTTACAGCAGATCTGCTGAGCAGGACAAAGAGCAAGGCCGCATATATGGTCGTATCCGAGGCTGGCGCATCGGTGTATTCCGCATCAAAGCTTGCTGCAGAGGAATTTCCCGACTATGATGTATCACTCAGGTCTGCTGTGTCCATAGCAAGGCGTTTGCAGGATCCTCTGGCGGAGCTTGTAAAGATCGATCCCAAGGCCATAGGCGTGGGGCAGTACCAGCATGATCTTCCCAAAGCAAGGATGGACGATGCGTTGAAGGGCGTTGTGGAGGACTGCGTAAACTCCGTCGGAGTGGATGTGAATACTGCATCGTATTCGCTTTTGTCCTATATCTCGGGTATCAATTCATCAGTTGCGAAAAATATAGTGCTTTACCGTGAGGAAAACGGCGCATTCACCGACAGAAAACAGCTTCTGAAGGTGAAAAAGCTGGGCGCAAAGGCCTATGAGCAATGCGCGGGCTTTCTGAGAGTGCCCGGTGGCACAGATCCCTTTGACAATACAGGCATCCATCCCGAGTCCTACGCAGCTGCGGCTCTCCTTCTGGAAAACTGCGGCCTGGACAAGGGCGATCTGGGCGATACGGAAAAGCTCAAAAAGGCCTTTGCAAAGGTGTCGCTTCGTGATATATCCGAAAAGACAGGTACAGGCACGGTAACTCTTACGGATATCATAAAGGAGCTTGAAAAGCCCGGAAGAGATCCCCGTGACGAGCTTCCTCCTCCGCTTATGAGAAGCGGTGATGTTATGGAGCTCACCGACTTAAAGTCCGGCATGGAGCTTATGGGCACGGTGCGTAATGTCATCGACTTCGGCGCATTCGTTGATATAGGCGTACATGAGGACGGACTCGTGCATATCTCACAGCTTTCCGACAGCTTTGTAAAGCATCCTCTCGATGTGGTCAAGGTCGGGGATGTGGTCAAGGTCTGGGTGGTCAGCGTTGACGAAAAGAAAAAGCGTATTTCCCTGACCATGAAGGGTATAAAGCAGAACAGAAGCAGATAAAGCCGCATCAGACCGCCTTCCTGCGCCGTCTGTACACAGCCGCTGAAATTCTAATTTGTTTTTAATCTCATTTATATTTACAGCTTTGGAAAATAGTTGTATAATATAGGTAAATTCAGGTTATTTACATTGCAGAAATGAGGTATGGCTATGACTGCATCAGATGATATAAAGAGATTGTGCGATCTTTCAGGTGCCTCCTATGAAAAGGCAGGCAATGTTTATGAAAGCTCCGGCGGGGATTTTTACAGTGCTCTGGGAAAGCTCCGTTCAGAGGGCTTTGACGGAAACGGCTTCGCCCGTGAGCAGTATACACAGAATAATTCTCAGCAGTATTCCCGCAGGAGCACTGTCGGCGAAAAGAGCATAATAGATAAGTTCCTTGAATCATATCTGTTGATCAACGACAAGAGCAGGATCCCGCTGTTCGTTGCAGCACTTGTAACGATCTTCGGCTTCCAGTTCGTTATCCCCGGTGCTCTTATCGCGCTTCTCTGCGGCGTGAAGTTCACTCTTGAAGGCCCGCTCTTTGATAAGGCAGATGAGCCCTCGTCATTCAGCAGGGAATACACAGATCAGGGCATCGCATACGAGATGCCAAAGCGTGAGCCCGAATATGAATATGCAAGGGCAGGCTATTCGGAGGCTCCGAAATACAATTATAATTATGATTATTCTCAGAATTATGATAATCAGTCGGAAAACGGCGGCAGATATGCTGATTATGAGCATGATATAAGTGAAGAAAAGGGGTTTTTCTGATCGTGGACAGGCTTGAATCTGCTAAAAGACTTGCCCAGCGGTTCGGAGTATCCCTCGATACGGCGGTGCAGGCACTTGAATCCGCGGGATATGATGAGCTTGCCGCTGCTGATATACTCAGTGCTTCTGACGGGTTCTGGGGCGGCAGTCAGGGAAGATATTCCACGGGCTCGCCTCCCTCATACAGCCCCGGCAGCAGAAGGATCTCCGATGCGGAATCAATGGGAGAATTCCTGCGGGAAAGCTGGAAGGGGTTTATTTCCGTCATAACAAAGATCGTGCGTTCCTTCTGCGTTATCCGCAAAAAGGGCGCGCCGGTCTTCAGGATACCTACCGTTGTGCTGATACTGATCATAGTTCTGTCAAGGCTTATTGCCGCCGCTGCCCTTATCGCTATGCTG
>CAMHMM010000280.1 GCA_946186215.1 uncultured Ruminococcus sp.
CATTAAGCAGTATATTAGTGCAGTCAGGAGGAGAATGAGCTTATGGAACAGGTATCACGCGCACTTTCCATATACGCGGCTGATATATCCGGCATATGCTCCGCCCTGTACGAATACGGCGGCATGACCGTCATTCATGATGCATCCGGCTGCAATTCCACATATACCACTCATGATGAGCCGCGGTGGTATCATCATGACAGTATGGTGTATGTTTCAGGGCTTACGGAAAAGGATGCAGTGCTGGGCGATGATGAACGGCTCATAAATGATATCTGCATCGCTGCAGAACAGCTTTCACCGCAGTTTATTGCGCTTTGCAATTCGCCTATGCCCGCAATGATCGGAACGGATATGAAGGCCGCTGCCGCAGAAACAGAAAGGCGGACGGGTATCCGCTCGTTTTATGTGCCCACCAACGGCGCAGATCCCTATACCTGCGGAGCGGACAAAGCCTTTTTAATACTGGCACAGAATTATTCGGAAAAATGCAAGAAAACAAATGCTCTTTCGGTAAATATCATAGGCATGACACCGCTTGACTTTTCGGAAAACTGCATGAAGAAGATCAAGCAATGGCTCTCGGAAAATGATATTCAGATAAACACCTGTGTGGGAATGGGTTCAAGCCTTGATGAAATCCGAAAACTCCCTGCCGCAAGTGCCGATCTGCTTGTTTCCTCCTGCGGAAGATCACTTTCGGAATATCTTTACAGAGAATACGATATTCCCTGCGTAACAGGAGTCCCGTTTGGCAAAAAATTCCCGGAACAGCTTATTACGGATATAAAAACGGCAGCTGATGAGAATATAAATATCATCTCTGCTGCAAAAAACAGGCGGCTTTCAGATAACACGCTTATCATAGGTGAAAGCATTATGTCCGCTTCACTTGCCTGTGCAGTTTCAGCTGATAATTCTACAGGCGCGAGAATCATCGACGCAACAGGCAGTGCAGACTGCACTATAATGCAGTCAGGCGATATGTCCTGCACCGATGAGGATATACTTGAAGATGAGATATCAAAAGCAGATACGGTAATCTCCGATCCGCTCTACAAGCCTCTGTGTGCGGGTAAAAGATTTATTTCACTTCCGCACACCGCTTTTTCGGGCAGATGCTTTGCTGACAAAACTGCAGCGCTTGTCGGCTCACCAATAAATCTACAGGGAGAACAGCTATGATAAAGGCCGCAGTATACGGAAAAGGCGGAATAGGAAAATCAACGGTAACATCTAATCTTTCTGCCGCTCTTGCAGTGCTCGGGAAAAGAGTCATCCAGATCGGATGCGATCCAAAAGCGGATTCCACGGTAAATCTTCTCGGCGGACAGCCTGTAACGCCCGTACTCACCTATCTGCGTGACAATGATGAATACCCCGACAGTGCAGATAAAATATCAAAAACGGGCTTCGGTGGAGTTCTCTGTATTGAAACGGGCGGCCCCACTCCCGGGCTCGGCTGTGCCGGCAGAGGTATCATTACAACATTTTCACTTCTGGATGAACTTGAATTATTTGAAAAATACCGCCCTGATGCAGTGCTGTATGATGTGCTCGGCGATGTGGTGTGCGGCGGATTTGCAGCCCCTATAAGAGAGGGCTACGCTAAGGATGTACTGATAGTCACATCTGGTGAGAAAATGTCTCTTTACGCGACAGGAAATATAAACAACGCTGTGAATAATTTCAGAGACAGAGGCTATGCAAAGGTAAAGGGGCTTATACTCAACCGACGGGATGTGGAAAACGAGGAACAGAAGGTCCGCAGCTTTTCTGAGCAGACGGGAGTGAATATCATTGCGGATATCCCCCGCAGCAAGGATATTATCCGCTTTGAGGATATGGGAATGACTGTTGTGGAGGGCGATCCCACACTTGATGTGAGTAGGCGCTTTTTTGATCTGGCGCAGCTTCTCATAGACGGAGACACCAATGAATGAGGCGTATTTTATAACCGCAGGCAAGCTTGCAAAAAAGGGAAAAGAAAACATCCCCGATGAATTTTCCCCTGCAAAGGGACTTATATATTCGTCCCCTGCCACGCTTGCATATAACTCCCCCGGCGCAAAGGGATATGGCGTAAAGCGTGCGGGGCTTTCAGTCCCCGAATCAGTGATGCTGCTGATCTCCCCCTGCTGCTGTGGACGCAACACATCGCTTTTTCGCACAGATCCCGAGTATCGTGACAAAATGTTCTTCCTCCTTCTTGATGATAACGATATCATAACCGGCAGACATCTTGCAAAGATACCGCAGGCCGCCGAGGAGATCATATCATCGCTTGAAAAAAAGCCGTCAGTACTCATGCTCTGTATCACCTGTGTCGATGCACTTCTCGGGACGGATATGGAAAGCATATGCAGACAGGTAACAAAGAAAACAGGCATACCATCTGCCGCCTGCTATATGTACGCCCTTACCCGTGAAAGCACTTTGCCGCCAATGACAGCTGTCCGCAAAACTGTTTATTCGTTTCTCAAAAAATATACACGCTGCCCGCAGGATATGAATATTCTTGGGTATTTCACACCGCTTTCAGATGAAACAGAGCTTTTTGATATCCTGCACGAAGCGGGGATAAAAAATATCCGCGAGCTGTCACGCTGCCAGAGCTTTGATGAATACAAGATGCTTTCAAAGGCAAATTTCAATCTTGTGCTTGATCCCGAAGCCTTGTATGCGGCGCGTGATATATATGAAAGGCTGGGGATACCGTTTATAGGGATGAACAGGGTATGTATCCCGGAGAAAATATCATCTCAGTATGAGCTGCTCGGAAAGGCTCTTGGGATAATCACCCGTCATGAAAAATATCACAAAGAAACATTGGAAGCGATCGCATCATTTAAAGCAGCCTACCCCGCATTAACATTCAGTATCGGTGAAATGCAGGATTTTGATCCGCTGGAGTGTGCATATATGCTCGCACGGGAGGGCTATACAATAGCCGAGATATTCGCATCGGTAAACACTCAGAATTTCGGATATATCAGGCTTCTCGCTCAGATAAGCCCCGAAACAAGGATATATTCAAATCTTTCACCAACCATGATCTATTATGAGCCCGAAAAGGTCGATCTGTATATCGGCAGTGACAGTAAATACTATCATTCGCAGGCACAGGGAATCGAATGGTGCAATGATCATCAGCCCTTCGGGTACAGCGGAGTCATCCGCTTTTTCGATGCTCTGGAAAATGCACTTTCGGGAAGGGAGCCTTCATGAAAAAGCTTTACAGATACCTCTCCCCCTTCGCCCCTGATCAGTCGGGAGCCTGCGGTGTATTATACGAGCTGGGCGGGATGATCGTAATTCTTGATGCGGGCGGCTGCACGGGCAATATCTGCGGCTTTGACGAACCGCGCTGGCTCACGAAAAAATCAGTGATCGTGAGTGCAGGGCT
>CAMHMM010000281.1 GCA_946186215.1 uncultured Ruminococcus sp.
CGCACACGCCGCGCTTTCAAACATAACATCCACCGTGGGACAGAGCCCGCCGTTTTTCTCTCCCTTGCGGGAGCGTATATAAAAGCCCTGCTTGTCGCGGAAAAGCTCCATATATCTGCCGCCTCTGGCGATAACGCACATACCCTTGTCGAGCCGCATACCGTCCTCAGCCTCGCAGACCTCAAGCTCCGTGCAGCCGTTGAGCCTTTTGGCAAAAAGGCCTGTAAAGCCGTCGGGCATATGCTGAGTGATTATCAAAGGCGGAATGTCAGCGGGGAGCTCTCTGAGTATCTCCTCGATGGCGGTGGTGCCGCCTGTGGAAGCGCCTATGGCTATCACGCTGAATCCGTTCAATGAATACACCGGAAGAGCAGAAAGACCGGAGGTGTTGTAATCGGTAAATCTCCTCAGGATATCCTCCGCCAGCAGATGCGAAAAGCTGACAAGCTGCTGCGTATCCTCTGCGGGAGGCTGATGATGGAACGACACCGCACCTTTCGCAAGGCACATATTGCGTATTCTTGAAAGATATGATGTGACTATCACAGGAATGCCTGCACAGCAGAGCTCATCGAAAAGTTCATCAAATCCGTCTGAATGTGCATCTAAAACAACTATCGACGGCTTGCGCTTTTTCATCGCATCCACTGCCTCACTGCGGTCAGTTGCCTGTATCACACTTATTTCATTGTACTGCTTCAGGCCCTGTGCAACAAAGGCAAGCATCTGCCTCTGACCTATGACCGCAAGAACATCTATCATATCTTAATCTCTTTTCATTGAACTTAAAGCTCAGGCGCATGATAATCCGCAAGCTTTCCTCATGCGCTTTTCGCGTGTGCTTCTCACATCGAAGGCGCAGAAAACACATATCCGGCTTTGCAGCATGGCTGCTATCAGTCCAGCGTAGGCTTTTTGAACACTGCCGGCTTTATATAAACATAATCCGAATCACGGGGGATATTTTCCGCATGACCGATGAAAAGATATCCGCCGGGCTTAGTGCAGTCGTAAAATCTTTCCACAAGCGCCGCCTTTGTATCCGGCTCGAAATATATCATCACATTGCGGCAGCAGATAAGATCAAAGGGCTTTTTATAGACGATCTCATCCATGAGATTGAATTTCTTGAACACGACCTCGCGCCTTATCCTGTCGATAACACGGTATGAACCATTGCCGCACTGCACAAAATACTTATCGATCATCCTCTGTGGCATGGTGCTCAGAAGATCGGGCGTATATTCAGCGGCAGCCGCAGCACGAAGAACATCCGTATCGATATCCGTTGCAAGGATAGTTGTATCCCAGCTGCTGCTCTGCAGGCCGAAATACTCATCAATGACCATCGCCATGGAATACGGCTCTGCACCGTTTGAACAGGCAGCACACCATATGCGCAGATCATGATCGCGGACATTCCTTTCCACATAGGGAAGGAATTCTTCACGCATGAAATCGAAATGGTCTGGCTCACGCATGAAAAAGGTGTGATTTGTGGTAAGCTTGTTCACAAGCTTTGTGACCTCTTTCCTGTCGGTCATCGACAGCACATTTGAAACATAGCCGTCTATCGACTCAAAGCCCGCTGCAGCAGCAGGAGCGGAAAGTCTGCCCTCCACAAGCACTCTTTTGCGTTCAAGATTTATCCCGTAATTCTTTCGGATAAACCTGACAAGTATCTCAAAGCTTTCATCTGATATTTTCATCTGATCAATCCGATCGGTCTGCTATTTCTGGCTCAACTTTCTCGTGAGATAGCCGTTATCATATTCTCCGCTGCAAATTACGGGGTCTCTTATAAGGGAAAGCTGAAAATCTATATTCGTATCTACACCGTCAACAATGAATTCCGCAAGGGCTCTCTTCATTTTCGCAAGCGCCTCGGTCCTTGTAGCCGCATGAACGATAAGCTTAGCGATCATGCTGTCATAATAAGGCGGTATGGTGTAGCCCTGATATATTGCACTGTCTATCCTTATGCCGGGGCCGCCCGGAAGATGCAGCGACTGTATCGTGCCGGGAGACGGACGGAAATTGAGCTCGGGATTCTCCGCATTTATCCTGCATTCGATGGAGTGTCCCTTTATCTGTATATCCTCCTGTGTGAAGGACAGACGCTTGCCGTCTGCAATGGATATCTGTGCCTTGATAAGGTCGATGCCTGTTACCTCTTCGGTAATGGGGTGTTCTACCTGTATCCTGGTGTTCATTTCCATAAAGTAGAAATTCCTGTCACTGTCAACAAGAAATTCTATCGTACCCGCATTGGTGTATCCGCAGGTAATGGCAGCCGCAACTGCAGCGCGTCCCATTCTCTCCCTGAGAGTGCGTGTCATGATAGGTGAAGGGGTTTCCTCGAGCACCTTCTGATTTCTTCTCTGAAGCGAGCAGTCACGCTCACCGAGATGCACCACATTGCCGAATTTATCCGCAAGTATCTGGAATTCTATATGCTTCGGATCGACTATGAGCTTTTCCATATACAGCGAAGGATCGCCGAAAAACGATCTTGCCTCGGCAGATGCCGCAGTTACGGCCGCTTCAAGATCCTCCTTGCGGTCAACTCTGCGGATACCCTTTCCGCCGCCGCCCGCTGCAGCCTTGACCATAACGGGATAGCCTATCCTGTCTGCGATCTCGTAGGCCTCGTAAAGATCCTTTACTGCACCGTCAGAACCGGGGATAACGGGAACGCCCGCATTCTTCATGGACTGCTTTGCGGCCGCCTTGTCGCCGAGCGCTCTTATAGCGCGGGGTGTGGGACCTATAAAAACAAGACCGTTGTCTATGCACTTCTGTGCAAAGTCCGCATTTTCGGAAAGAAAGCCAAAGCCCGGATGAACAGCCTCGGCACCCGAGATCTTAGCAGCTTCAATGACTGCATCCATATTGAGATAGCTCTCGGTGACGGAGGGAGGACCGATGCATATCGTCTCATCGGAGATCTTGGCATGAAGACAGTGCCTGTCTGCCGCCGAGCATACTGTTACGGTATGTATCCCCATCTCACGGCACGCTCTTATGATGCGGACCGCGATCTCTCCCCTGTTTGCGATCAGAATTTTTTTGAACATTTCTAACTTTCCTTCAGATCATCAGAAGCAGGTCACGATCGGTGATCTACCTGCATTATATCTGACTATATTATAACAAAGCACGGTGCATGACCCGCACAATACGGATCATGCAAAGCTTTACTTGATAGCAAATGTTATCTCGGCCTGCACTGCCTTCTCGCCGTCTACGGTACAGATGCCCTTGCCGAAGCCGACTGCTCCCCTTACCTTGATGATCTCTACCTCGATCCTCAGCTTATCCCCGGGAACAACCTGACGGCGGAACTTCGCTTCCTTGATCCCGCCAAAAAATCCGATCTTGCCCTTGTTTTCGGGAAG
>CAMHMM010000282.1 GCA_946186215.1 uncultured Ruminococcus sp.
CAGATAAAGGGCGTAAAGCAAATCAGCCTTGTGAGCGATGGATACGAACAGATAAGCGCTCTTCCTTCAAAAGAGGACGAGGAGCGCATGAAGCGCCTTGAGGAGCTCAAACAGATAGATCAGATCTTTTCCGAAAAGGAAAGCTACCCCATTGACATGGAGATACGCACACCCTACTGCGTTATGTACGATGTGCAGGCGCAGGAGATTCTCTACGCGAAAAATCCCAATGACAAGGCATTCCCCGCAAGCACGACGAAGATAATGACCGCTGCGGTAATGCTCGAATACGCTCCTGCCGATACGGTGTTCGTACCGGGAGCAGAGCAGTCGCTTGTCAACGAGGGATCATCCCTTGCCGGTATCTCAGAGGGGCAGCAGATAAGCCGCGACGATATCCTCGCGGGGATCATGATACCCTCCGGAAATGATGCAAGCTATTGTGCGGCGGCAGTCACAGGCAGGATAATCGCAGGCGATGAGAGCCTTTCCGCAGGTGAGGCGGTGGATGTGTTCGTTGACAAGATGAACGAGACCGCAGAGATGATAGGCTGCAAGAGCACTCACTTCACCTGTCCCGACGGCTTCCACGACGATGATCACTACACCACGGCGATGGATCTGCTCAAGATCACCATGTATTCAAGGCGGTTCCCGCAGATAGCCGAGGTCGGCGCAAAGGCTCATGCAGAGGGCGAATATATCTCGGGTGAGACCTTCTCCTTTGATAATTCAAACAGTCTGCTCGATGAATACGGAAGCTTTTACTACACCTATGCAACGGGACTGAAGACAGGCACTACAAACAAATCCGGCTATTGTGTCGTAGCGACAGCGCGGCGCTTTGAGCATGACCTTATCCTTGTGTGCCTTGCCAGCGAGACCAACGAGCTGCGCTGGAACGACACTATCGCGCTTTTTGATCAGGGATTCGTGTATGTGCGCAACCGTGCAGAGAATGAGACGGCTGACTCCGGCGATGAGGACGCTTCGGAAGAGACATACGAATAAACATCCGCATGATCAGGCATGGGGCTTCCCGTGCCTGACAAATGCATTTGAACCCTTATGCGGCGGCAGATACTATGGAAAACTGCCGCTTTCGTGTAAATACCCGAAGGAAAGGAAGATACGATGCTTATAAAGGAACTGTTTGAAGGCGTTGAGGATATCCCGAACCCCATAGGCAAGGGCGAGCTCCTGAGCATTTCCTTCAGTGCCGACAGAAAAAGCATGAATGTTTTTTCAAAGTTCCCCGCAGTGCAGAGCACGGAAAACATCCTCACATTCGAGAACGCGGTGAAGCAGAGCCTGAATATCGAGGAAATGAGCCTGAGCTGCCGCTATCTTCCGGCACTTTTCGAGGCGCAGTGCGCCGCCGACATAATAAGGCGCATGAAAACAAAAATGCCCGTGATAAACGGACATTTCAGCGGTGCCATGTACTACATGGAGGGGGACACTCTCTGCATACAGCTGAAACGAGGCGGTTCCCGCCTGCTTTCGATGCAGAAGTTCGAGCAGGCGCTGGCAAAGGTGATAAACGCCCAGTTTTCCACTAAAATAAATGTCCGCCTGATAGATAATCCCAACGAATACGATCATTACGAGGCTGATCTGGAGAACGCAATGTCGCAGGCAGCCATGAGCGCTCCTGTTGAGCCCGTAAAGGAAATACCCCTCACCACATCCGTAGACGGAGGCGAAAAGGAATTCGTCACGGTCAATTTTTCGGATATACCCGTTATGAGCGACGGTGCGGAGATCATCAAGGGCAAGCGCATTTATGCCGACAGGGTAAAAAGCATAGGCGAGCTCAATGAGGCCATGAGCGGCATCACCATATGGGGCGATGTCTTCGATGTACAGGTCAAGGAGATACGCAACAAAAAGGGCGAGGAAAAGCGCATAACCACCGTGAGCCTTACAGACTACACAGGCTCGGTGAATATAAAGGCGTTTGAGAACCAGAGCGATCCCGAGACAATATCAAAGCTCAAGTCGGGCTGCACCATAGTGGTACACGGCAAATGCGAATTCGATAAATTCGATAATGAATTCGTCATCTATGCCAACGATGTGATGAAGGTAAATAAGAAAGACAGGGAGGACACAGCCGAAAACAAGCGTGTGGAGCTCCACTGCCACACGAATATGTCCGCAATGGACGGTATGACACCCGCCGCCAAGCTGATAAAGCGTGCTTTCAAATGGGGGCACAAGGCGATAGCCATAACCGACCACGGCGGAGTGCAGGCATTTCCCGATGCTGTCAGCGCCTGTGATGAGATCAGGGGCAAGGGCGGCGACTTCAAGATAATCTATGGCTGCGAGGGCTACTCGGTAAACGATGTGGCAAAGGCTGTAAAGGTTCACAAGGACAGGCCTATAAAGGGCGAGCTCATCATATTTGACCTTGAGACCACCGGCTTTTCCGCAGCGGATGATCGCATAATCGAATACGGCGCAGTCCGCGTGCGGGATCTGGAGCTGTGCGAGACCTTTGAGACCTATACTGATCCCGAAAGGCAGATACCCGAGAGGATAACAAAGCTCACAGGCATCACGCAGGACAAGGTAGACGGCGCAAAGAGCGAACGGCAGGCACTGCTCGACTTTATCGAATTCTGCGGCGAGGATCCGGTGCTCGTGGCGCATAACGCGGGCTTTGATACCGCATTCATCAAGGCAGAGTGCATCAGGCAGGGGATAGAGTTCCGCTTTTCCGTTATAGATACGGTGGTAATGTGCCGCAGTATGCTCCCCGAGCTTAAAAAGCACAAGCTCAACATCGTTGCAAAGCATCTTGAACTGGGAGAATTTGACCATCACCGCGCCTTTGAGGATGCAAAGATGCTCGGGCGCATCTTTATCAAGCTTGCGGCAAGGCTCATAAACGAAACGGGCATTTCCGACATCAGCCAGATAAACGCAGAGGTGAGCAAGGTCGATCCGCGCAGCCTGCGCCCGCATCATGAGATATTTCTTGTGCGAAACAACGCAGGGCTCAAAAACCTTTACAAGCTGGTATCCATGGGGCATATCAAGTATTACAGCCGCCGCCCGAGAATACCCCGTTCGGAGATAGCTACCCACAGGGAGGGGCTTATAATAGGCTCCGCCTGCTCCGAGGGTGAGCTGTATTCCGCAGTAAGGGACGGCAGACCCTGGGATGTGCTGCTCGATATCGCATCATTCTACGATTATCTTGAAATACAGCCCTGTGCTAACAATGAATACCTTATTCGCGAGGATGAATATGATAATATCACCTGTACGGAGGATCTGCAGGAATTCAACAAAACCATCGTGAAGCTGGGCGAGGCACTGGGGATACCTGTGTGCGCCACCTGTGATGTTCACTTCCTCGATCCCGCCGATGCGGTGTTCAGGAAG
>CAMHMM010000283.1 GCA_946186215.1 uncultured Ruminococcus sp.
CCATAAATCAGGCACTGGCAGACAGGATGCACCGTGAAAACGGCCTTGACTGCTTTGAAAGCGAGAACGGGTTCACGGTAGTCTATGCACTGCGCTTTGATGTGTCAAAACTGGAGGATTTTGAACGCCTTGAGGCGGTCGTTGAATACGATGGCAAAAAGGAGACCGTAGTATTTGACAAGCTTGACACAGAGACGCTCAATTACTCTGCATCAAGACCGGTGTTCAAGGGGGCTCAGAAGAGCGACCTTCATATAACTGTTATGCTCTATTCAAAGAACAATGAAAGCTTTATCGTTGCAGACAGTGATCTGAGCTCTAATTTCAGTGATTTTCCAGGGTATTGACATAAGAAAGACTGATAAATGTGTTACATATGAATATGTAAGCGTTACTCAGCGTTTTCCTAAAATAATTACAGGAGTTTACTATTATGGGACTTTGCAGAAGGATCGAAAACAGTGAAACAAGAACTATAATCGCGGTACAGGGCTGGATAGGCGGTACAAATGCAGCTGAATTCGGCCAGGAGATCGACCGTATCATGATGGGTATGAACCCTGAAAAGCTGATAATAGATGCAGATGAGCTCGAATATATTTCCAGTGCGGGACTCAGGGAGCTTATGAAGCTTCGCAAGAGGATCAGCAATATCATAGTGAGAAATGTTTCGCCTGAGGTATATGATATTTTCGAGGTAACAGGCTTCAAAGAAGTGCTTCAGGTGGAAAAGAAGATACGCGAGATAAGTCTTGACGGCTGCCCGCTGGTAAGCGAAGGCACATTCGGAAAGATCTACAGGCTTGATAATGACAAGATCGTAAAGATGTATCGTCCCGATATGCCCAAGGAGTATATCCACAGCGAAAGAGTAATGGCGCAGAAGGCGTTTATCATGGGTGTTCCCACTGCCATTTCCTATGATGTGGTAAGGTGCGGCGATTCATTCGGCGTTGTGTTTGAGATGTTCAAGGCTGAAACACTTGCCGGCATCATCAGAAAGGATCCTGCTTCTGCTGCGGAATATGGCAGAAAATGCGCTGCACTTCTGAAAGAGCTGCATGAGATTGAGCCGGAAAAAGGTGATCTTCCCGACTGCCGCGAGAAATTCCTCGGCTGGACGGAGAGTATGAAGCAGTATCTTGATGCTTCTGAGATATCTCTTATGGAAAATTATCTCAACGAAAATATACCTGACAAACAGGTGTTCCTGCACGGTGATTTCCACTGCAAGAACATCATGGAGGTAGACGGAGAGCTTATGCTCATAGATATCGGCGATGCTTCCATGGGCGATCCCGCATTTGATCTGGGCCAGATAATGTTCTCACAGATAATCATTCCCAAGACCACCAAAACTCCCGAGCAGGCAGAGATGCTCCTGGGCTTCTCTGCGGATATAGCAAGAAAGTTTTCTGGTGAGCTGATATCCGCATATTTCGGTACCACAGATCATGACAAGCTTGCAGATATCACCGCAAAGCTCGATCCTGTTGCTAAATTCTGTCTCGGTAAATATGCTACCAGCTATACAGCAGGCAATGAGGACGCAACAGCGAATATAGTGGAAAAGCTGATAAGGGGAAGTCTGATTCCTGCGCTGAAAAATGCGCCAAAGGTGGATTTCTGATATCTGGTATTGATAATCCGACGGCCGGATCGGTCGGCCGTCGGATGAGATATTGTTTCATAATCGTTTGTGTAAACGATTACATATAATAAAACTAAAAGGAGTTGAAAGAAATGGAGCTTAAAATACTCAGAGAAGAGGCCGCTCTGGCTGCTGAGGAGCTGTGTGAAAGATCGGGTGTGAAAAGCGGTGCAGTAGTCGTCATCGGATGCTCTACGAGCGAGATCTGCGGCAGCAGGATAGGTACAGCATCCGTTCCCGAGGCGGCTGAGGCAGTATTTGCCGGTATCAATGAGGTATTGAGCAAAAGGGGAGTATTTCTTGCCGCGCAGTGCTGCGAGCATCTCAACCGCGCCATAGTCATTGAGAGAGCTGCGGTGAAAAACGAGGAAATTGTCTGCGTTGTGCCCAAGCCCAAGGCAGGAGGTTCCTTTGCCACGGCAGCATTCAGGAATTTCACCGATCCCGTTGTGGTAGAGAGCATAAAGGCCGATGCAGGCATGGATATCGGCGAAACACTCATCGGGATGCATCTGAAAGCTGTTGCTGTACCCCTCAGGCTTGAGCACAACAGTATCGGCAGCGCACACATAATTGCTGCAAGGACACGCCCGAAGTATATCGGCGGCCCCCGCGCACAGTATACGACAGACGAAGCGTAGATGTAGATGGAGGAAAGAGACAGTATGAAGAAAAGACTTATTTCAATGCTTGCAGCGGCGGCTGTATGCACATCTGTTTTTGCAGGGTGCGGCGGTACAGGCAATACCGTGTCGGAAACGGCAGCCGAGAGTGAAGCTGCATCAGTACAGGAAAATGATGAGACTGCGCAGGCGGCTGCAGAGGAAAGCACCGCGGATGAAGATACTTCCGAAGAGACAACAGCACAGGCAGTTTCACAAGGGCTCCCTGATACATCGGGGATGAATGCGCTTGAATTTTCAAGGGTGCTTGGAAACGGCATCGACCTTGGAAATACTCATGAAGCTTACGGCCATACTTCATATCCGCCCACTACCGATCCTAAGACCTTTGAGGGACTGTGGGGGCAGCCTGTGACCACGCAGGAGATAATCAGCGGGATGAAGGCTGCGGGATTTGATACTGTGCGTGTCCCCGTGGCATGGACAAACTGCATGGATTATGAAAGCGGTGATTATACAATCAGCGAGGCAATGCTCGACAGGATAGGCGAAGTCATAGACTACGCTGTGAATGCTGATATGTATATCATAATAAACGATCACTGGGACGGTTCATGGTGGGGAATGTTCGGCTCTGCAGATGAGGAAACACGCGCAAAGGCGATGGATATGTATATATCCATGTGGACACAGATCGGTGAGAGATACAAGGATTATCCCGACAATCTGATCTTTGAAAGCGCAAATGAGGAGCTGGGCGACAGGCTCAATGACAAGGATGTGGCAAAGGATTCGGGTACTCTTTCCACCGCTCAGTGCTATGAAACAACAAATAAGATAAACCAGACATTTGTTGACACTATACGCGGCATCGGATCCAACAACGCAAACAGATTCCTGCTTATCGCGGGCTATAATACCGATGTGGAGCGCACCTGCAACAGTGCCTTCAAAATGCCGGAAGATACCGCACAGGGCAAGCTTCTCGTATCAGTACATTACTACACACCCTCAGACTATTGTCTTAACGGAAGCGTGTCTCACTGGGGGAATACAAGGCAGTATGAGGAAATGAACAGGCTCCTTGAAATGATGACCAAATTCACCGATGAG
>CAMHMM010000284.1 GCA_946186215.1 uncultured Ruminococcus sp.
ACCGATAAACAAGGAGCTCACCTTTATGACAGACGGTGTTTATGGATGGCGTTCAGATTTGCTTTATTATATAGATAAATACGATCTGAAATTGCCCGATGATTTTATCAAGAGAGTTTTATCAAACTAATAACACCACAAACCGCAGACTGACATCTGCGGTTTTGTCATACCCAGAGGGCGGAAAGGTGATAGCAAATGAAAAATCCCTGCATGAATTTTGTCAGCACAACAAGCAGTGCAACAAGGAACTTTGACGAGATATGCAGCAAGGAAATATACCCCGCGATAGTCAAGGCGTTTGGTTGCCTGCAATATGATACGCAGAGAAATAATGCCCTGCTGTATGTGGCAGCAGAGCACCTTTCGGAATGTGTCAGGGAATTGTGCATCGAATGCAGGGACACATATATGACCGCCGAACCTAAGCCCGAGGCAGTCAGCGACCTGCAGAACTATTTGCGGACAAGAGGCACAGCGGCCAAAGCAGACTGAATCGTCCCGAATGCTATTGCGGCGGCGTTTTCTTTCAGATAATCTTTGATCTTTGCCCATCTGCTTTCAGACCTTACGGAATCAAGCCACGCATAACCGGACGGGGTTATGCAGCACAATTATATCACAAGAACACAATACCATCAACACCGTTCCCATATCGGGAGCGGTATTTTTATACCCACAAGAGGCATATATGACCATATACGAAAACAGCGGCTACAAATACGCGGAGCGGTGCGCAAAGGCCCGAAAGGGCGGGAAGATACCCGTCTATGTGATAAAACAGGCGAAGGCATGGCTGCGCATCGCGGACGGCAAAGACAAAAAGGCATATGTGGACGAAAACGAGCTGAACAGGATAATGAAAATGCTGTCGCTCATGGTGCATCCCGATGTGAACAGGCGGCTTTCGGAGAGCCTCGAAGACTATGCCATGTGGCTTATAGTGGCGGTGTTCTGCACGAAGGTCAGGGCAACGGGAATGCGGTACTACACAACGGCCATACTGGAGATAGCCCGAAAGAACTTCAAGACATTCAATTCGGCGGTCATCTTCATAATCGCGCTGCTGCTTGAACCGAAATATTCAAGGCTTTTCTCGGTGGCACCGGATTTCAAGCTTTCCAACGAGCTGAGACTTGCAGTGCGGAAGATAATCAAATCAAGTCCGCTGCTGTGCGACCATTTCAAGGTGAACCGTGACTATGTGCTGTGCAGGATAACGGATAACGAGTATATGCCGCTTGCGTTCTCCAACGACCGTCTTGACGGCCGTCTGGCCGCTGTGTGGCTTGCAGACGAGGCATGTGCAATGGGTGCCTACCCGATACAGGCGATGCGTTCCTCACAGATCACCCTTGACAATAAACTGGGTATCATCATATCAACGCAGTATCCGAAGGAAGAGAACGGCTTTGAAAAAGAGGTCGAGGTCGCAAAGAAGATACTGGACGGCGACAGGGAGATAAAGATCAGGGATGTTTTCGCGCTGCTGTATGAGCCGGATGAGGATATAAGAAACGACTGGCAGAAAAACAATAATGTGATATATCAGTCGAACCCCGTTGCAGTATCAAAACGGTCGGTATTTGATGAGGTGTGCAAGCTGCGCACCATGGCCGTATTATACGAAAGCGAGCGGCAGAACTACCTTTGCAAGCACAACAATATCAGCTATCGCGGACTGGGCGCGGAGGGGTATGTCTCCATTGACAAAGTCCGCAGATGCAGGGCGAAAACGCCCATAGACTGGGCGGGGCGCAATGTCTACAACGGCGTTGACCTGTCCCTCACCAACGACAACACGGCGGCCGCTACGGTGGCGTATGATGTGGATAATGATATAATCCTCGCACGGGTAAAGGGCTTTGTGCCAGCGGGAAGGATCGAGATAAAATCAAAGGCGGAGGAATTCAATTACACACGCTCCATAAGAAACGGCGAATGCATAGCCTGCGGCGATGAGATCATCGATTACGGAGTGGTGGAGGAATATCTTTTAGGCCTTGAACACAGCCTCGGGTGTGAGGTTATCGGGCAGGGCTTTGACCGCTACAATGCAATGAGCACGATACAGAAGCTTGAAAATGCGGGAATGCCCGCAACGGAGGTGAAGCAGCATTCAAGCGTGCTGCACCCTGCGACAAAGCTTTTGAAGGAATATATACTTGAAGGGAGATTCATCTATGATGCTAATTCCCTGCTTGAAAACAACTTTATGAATGCGAAATGCACCTACGACACCAACCTTAATATGTATGTAAATAAAAAACGCTCCAACGGCAAGGTCGATATGGTGGTAGCGCTTATCAAT
Source organism: uncultured Ruminococcus sp. (assembly GCA_946186215.1). Lineage (GTDB taxonomy): Bacteria > Bacillota > Clostridia > Oscillospirales > Ruminococcaceae > Huintestinicola. The sequence continues at coordinate 2,312 of CAMHMM010000284.1, forward strand.
GCGGTGTATATCATGATGCAGTATGAAATGATCGGGAACACCGATTTTGTAGTATGAGTGGTATGAGGTGAACGGGAATGTTTGAGAAGATTTTTGCTCCGACCGAAAAAAGGGAGCTGACAACGGCGGAGAGCAATGCGGAGGTGCTGCGGTCGATAGCTCTGAGCGAGACGATGATCACCGCAGAGACCGCGATGCAGATACCTATGGTGGCGCGGTGCGTGAACATGATCGCCGGAGCGGTGGCAATGCTCCCGATAAGGATGTACAGGCGCATTGACGGGAAGGTAGAGGAGATCACGGAGGACAGGCGCTTAGAGCTCCTGAACACGGACACGGGCGACACCATGAACGCGGACTATATGCGCTATGCTTGGGTTCGTGACCTGATACTGTGCGGAAACGCCTACGCATATATCGAGCGCAAGGGCGGCAAGCCCGAGAACATCTATTATGTGGCCGCAAAGGATGTGGGCGTTTACCGCAATGAGATGGATCCTATCCACAAGGAATTTACATACAATGTGGGCGGGAGAAACATCAAGCCCTGGGAAATGCTGAAAATCCTCCGCGATACGGACGGCTACGGAACGGGTATCGGGATCGTTGAGGAAAACAGGGACATCCTGAGCACGGCGCTGAGCCTTATCACATATCAGCGAAATATCATGAAGCGCGGCGGCGGCAAACGAGGCATCCTGCGGACACAGAACAACCAGAAGGATTATCTTGAAAAGCTCAAGCGCAAGTGGGCATCCATGTGGACATCAAGCTCGGAATATGATTCGATATTCATCATCAATTCAAGCGATATGGATTTCAAGGAGCTGTCAAGCTCATCGGTGGAGATGCAGCTCAACGAAACGCAGAAGACCATAGACGAGGAGCTGATGAAGCTTTTCGGCACGAATGACGGCCTGCTTTCGGACGAAACGGTGAAAAACGCGGTAATGCCGATCATCGACATGATAGAGGCGGCGCTTGATTCCGACCTGCTCATGGAGCGGGAAAAGGGCACATATTACTTTGCGTTTGATACAAGGGAGCTGACAAGGGGCGATATAAATC
>CAMHMM010000285.1 GCA_946186215.1 uncultured Ruminococcus sp.
AAAGCTGTTTACGGGTGTATCGGAGCGGAGATTTTCAAACACTGCGGCGATCTGTGCGGGAGTGGTATCCTTCGAGGAAAGACCGTATCTTCCGCCTACCACGGTGATATCGCTGCGGCCTCTGAGTGCTGTGCATACATCCTGATACAGAGGTTCGCCTGCACTGCCCATTTCCTTGGTGCGGTCGAGGACTGCCACAGCCTTGCAGGTATCGGGGATGGCGCTTATAAAGCGGCTCACATCGAACGGCCTGAAAAGATGAACCTGAATAAAGCCCACCTTTTCGCCCTTTGCACAGAGGTGATCCACTACTTCTTCGATACAGGTGGAAACGGAGCCCATTGCAATGATAACTCTTTCTGCATCGGGAGCGCCGTAGTAATTGAATATATGATAATCTTTGCCGGTGATGGCATTGATCTTCTGCATATAATCCTCAACGATGGAGGGCAGCTCTGCATAATCAGTGTTGTTTGCCTCGCGCACCTGGAAATATATGTCGGGGTTCTGCACCGTTGCGCGTATCATGGGGTGCTCGGGGTTGAGAGCGTGTGCCCTGAAGCTGTCCAGCGCATCGTAGTCCACAAGGGAGGCAAGGTCATCATAGGAGATCTGCGACACCTTGGCGATCTCATGGGATGTGCGGAAGCCGTCAAAGAAGTGCATGAAGGGGACCTTTCCCTTTATGGCTGCAAGGTGAGCCACGCCTGCAAGATCCATTACCTCCTGCACGCCTGCGGATGCGATCATTCCCCAGCCTGTCTGACGGCAGGCATAGATATCGGAGTGGTCGCCGAATATGGAAAGGGCGTGTGTGCCGACTGTTCTTGCGGCTACATGGAGCACTGCGGGGTGACGCTCGCCTGAAATTCGGTACATGGTGGGTATCATGAGCATGAGCCCCTGTGATGATGTGTAGCTCGTTGCCAGTGCGCCTGTTTCAACTGCGCCGTGTACTGCGGCGATAGCGCCTGATTCAGCCTGCATCTCCACCAGCTGCACTGTCTGGCCGAATATGTTTTTGCGCCCCTGAGCCGACCATACATCGGTCTTTCCCGCCATGGGGGATGAGGGTGTGATGGGGTAGATCGCTGCTACCTCGGTAAATGCATAGGCGATATAGGCCGCTGCCTCATTGCCGTCCATAGTGACATATTTCTTTTCGGACATATTATCCTCCGTTTTCACTGTTTATGATGATCGTCCGGCACATTACCGGACGAAAGAGATCAGGTTATATTTATCACGACTATTTCGGGATAGTTGTTTATCCTGAGAGGAAGAGCGCTGTTGCCCATGCCTCTGCTTATGACCATGCGGGTGTTGCCGAATTCGTGTACTCCCTCGTAAAGCTCGGGGAAGAATTTAGCTTCAGGCGAAAGCAGTCCGCCCTTGCCGGGAATATTTATCTGCCCGCCGTGGATATGCCCTGTAAGGACGATATCCGTGCCGGATTTTTCGTATTCCGCATGACCGGATGGGTAGTGTGCCAGCAGAACCGTGGGCAGCGTGTCAAACCCGCTGAGATCGGGAGTGTATGAAGTGTTCCCGTTGCCGGCACCTGCGATAACACAGTTTTCTGAGACAAAGACTTCGCCGTCTGCGATGATCACGCCCATATCTTTGATCCGCCGTATGTATTCGTCATACTGCGGGGCGGTCTTCTGATTTCGCACGAGCCTTTCCTCGTGATTGCCTCTTACATAATATACAGGTGCGATATCGGCACAGCCGGCAAAAAAATCCTCGGTGATCGAAAATCCCTTGCGGCGTGAATCCACTGCATCACCTGTCACGGCTATGATATCAGGTGAAAGCCCGCGTATCCTGTTTGTGAGCAGCTCCTCATGGAGTCCGTATATCTGGTTGTGAAGATCGGATATCTGCACAATCCTCACGCTGCTGCCCTCCGGCAGCTTGCCTGTGTCGATAGCATACTCTGTCACTGTGATGTGCAGGTTCTGATACAGACAGAATACGCAGAAGGCGCACTCGATAAAGGCTATGATAGGTACAGTCACGGAAAACTTCTTTTTCCTCGTTTTGTGCCTGAACAGGAGCATTGCAGTCAGCGCACCAATGCTTCCGCCGAGTATCGCAAAAAAGAGCAGCACCCGCTCGGGTATGCGGCGCTTATCCGTTTTCGCAAGCAGCTTGTCTGTGCCGTATAGCACGAAGGTTATCAGATTTATCGCTGTGAGATGGATGATAATGAGCATTTTCTTTGTCTCCGCAGGATGCGATAAATGACACTGAGCCGCTCAGATCTGTTATTTGATTTGAGCGGCTGTATGTCAGAATTTGATATCAAAGAGCTTTGCACAGGTGCGCCATGCAATATTTTCCAGCTCATCGTCGGTGAGATCGAGGGAGAGTATCCTTTCTATCTCAAATTCCTGTGACGACATGGGGTAATCCGTGCCGTACATGACACGCTCGGAGCCGTAGGCACGGATCATTTCCCGTGCAAAGGAATTATCCAGCCAGTTCATAGTGGATGATGTGTCAACGATGATGTTCGGAAAATCGGGGAGAAGTTTCAGGGCATCCTTCCAGACGCTCCAGCCGCCCAGATGAGGTCCCACGAATTTAAGCTTAGGGAAGGCCTTGAGTACATTCACCGTGCGGTTCGGGTTTGATCTGTCAAATCTCGGATCGCCTGTGTGTACATACACCGGGATGTCCTTTGCCTCGCACATTTCGTATATTCGCATTGCGCGGGGCTCGTCGATGCAGAAATCCTGTACATCGGGGTGAAGCTTTACGCCCTTCAGGCCGAGCCCCAGAAGGTGCTCGAGATCGCCCTCGTAATCCTCGGAATCAAGGTGCATCGTTCCGAGTCCGGTAAATCTTCCTTCTGAATTATTCACCGCATCGGCGATGAATTCGTTTATGCTCGTTACCTGTGTGGGCTTGGTAGCCACGGAAAATACGATAAAATGATCTGTTCCCGCCTTGGGAGCAGTCTCCAGGAGAGTTTTTATAGTTCCGTCAAAGTGATCTCCCGGAAGTCCGTCATAGAATGTATTGATGCCGTCCGCTGCCTTCTGCGCTATCTTTTCGGGGTAGATGTGGCAGTGGGCATCAATGAAGTGCTTTGGTCTCATTATGCTGCGCCGTCTTTCTGTTAAGCTGTTTCAATGGAGGCATCTGCCTGAAGCCCCAGCTTTTCGACAGCCTGCTCACGCATCTTGTATTTCTGTATCTTTCCTGCATCGTTCATTGGGAAGGATTTAACGAATTCTATGTACTTGGGTACCTTGTGCTTTGCCATATGGTCGAGGACGAATTTCTTCATTTCATCCACGGTCATCTCCTCACCCTCCTTGAGGATGATGCAGGCCATGATCTCTTCGCCCATAGCCTTGT
>CAMHMM010000286.1 GCA_946186215.1 uncultured Ruminococcus sp.
GGATCTCAGAGCTCCCTACGATGAGAACACCTATTATAATTTTCACTGCTATTCTCCTCTGGAATTCACTCATCAGGGTGCATACTGGACAGATATGATAAAGCCCGAGGAAAGATATACCTTTGAGGAAAGCGGTACCACAGAGGAATACTTTGAGAATATCTTTACAGGCGCTCTCAAAAAGGCTGAGGAAGAGAACACAGGCCTTTACTGCGGTGAGTACGGAGTTATCGATGTAGTTCCCGCAGAGGATGCACTCAAATGGTTCAAGGTGATAAATGCCGTATTCAAAAAGTACAACATCGGCCGTGCAGCATGGAATTACCGCCAGAAGGATTTCGGCCTTTCTGATAAGCGCATGGAACCCGTGATAGATGAGCTTGTAAAATACCTTTGATATTTCCATATCCATAACTATCCCATAAAAACACAGCGTATTTCCGTGTTGAAATACGCTGTGTTTTTTATACAGGTTGTTTTCGGCAGTCAGTGTGTCGCTGCGGCGTAGGCGGTGGAAAATGCTATCTGCAGGTTAAATCCGCCTGTGTAGGCATCCACATCTATTATCTCGCCTGCGAAGTACAGACCCTTGCACAGCTTTGACTGCATTGTTTTCGGATCTATCTGTGTCGTGTCAACGCCGCCGGAGGTGATTATTGCTTCATCTATCGGCCGGAAGCCTTTTACGGTAAGGGGGAGTGACTTTATCAGCCGTACCAGCTCCATACGCTGCGTGCGGCTTATCTGGTTTACCTTGGTGTCCGAGGGAATACCCGAAAGACGCACTATAACGGGGATAAGCGCAGATGGCAGCAGCTTGTTCAGGGAATTGATGAAATCGCGGTTGGAAAACTCTGCAAAATCCCTGACGATGCGGTTATCAAGAGTTTTCTCATCAAGTGCGGGCTTGAGGTCGATGATGATGCTATGAGGCTTTGAGATATCTCTTAAGTGCCCCGAGGCGCTTAGCACCAGCGGCCCTGATACACCAAAGTGAGTGAAGAGCATTTCACCCTGTTCACTGAAAAGTCTGGTTTCTCCCTGCATCAGTGTGAGCTTTACATTGCGAAGCGACAGCCCCATGGCTTCTGCGCAGAACTTTTCCTTTATTTCCAGCGGTACGAGCGAGGGGCGAGGCGGGATGATGTTGTGTCCCGCTTTTTTTGCAAGCTCATAGCCGTCGCCAGTGGAGCCTGTTTTCGGGTAGCTCACGCCGCCTGTGGCAATGATGACCTTGTCGGCGGTAAATCTGCGTTTTCCCGTGTCCACACCGCATACTGCGCCATTTTCTATGATGATATCCCGGACACGCTCATGGATGAAGCGTACACCCCGTTCCTTTGCTGTTCTTTCAAGCGCCGCGGTTATGTCTGCCGCGCGGTCGCTTTCGGGAAAGACACGGTTCCCGCGTTCTGTTTTGAGCGGAATGCCGCATTCGTATTCAAAGAAGCTCATGACCGAATCCTTGTCGAAGGCAGAGTAGGATGAATACATAAAGCGGGGATTTGTGGGAATATTGCTGAAAAACTCGTCTCTTGTGCAGTTGTTGGTAAGGTTGCAGCGTCCCTTTCCGGTAATGGAAAGCTTGCGTCCCACGCGGTCATTTCGCTCGAAGACCGTTACCTCGTCTCCCGCTGCTGCGGCATGGCAGGCGGCAAAAAGTCCTGCAGCACCTGCACCGATTATTATAGTAGTGATCGCTCTCGCTCCTTTTTGTGTGCTTTTTCGGCTTTTCTGATATTATTATCGATACATTGATCAGCATCAATATACAACATCACCGCCGAAGCAGCTCCGACGGTGATAATAAGCTATGCCTTTGCTTTTTCTTCCGATTTGTTTCTTCTCATGTTCTCGAGAACTACCCACAGAGGACTTGCAAGGAACAGTGAAGAATATGTTCCTATGATAAGGCCTACCATCATGGGGAGAGAGAAGGAAATGATCGAATCCACGCCTCTCATGAGCGCTACAACGGTTACAGCCAGCATAGCGAAGATGGTGGTAACGGATGTGTGTATCGAACGGGTGAGAGACTGGTTGATGCTCAGATCGGTGAGCTGTTCGAGAGTAAGATTTCCTTTGTAAAGTGTCTTGTTCTCTCTTATTCTGTCGTAGATAACGATGGTGTCGTTTACGGAGTAACCGAGTATCGTGAGTATTACGGCCATAAAGTTTGCGTTGATATCCATATGCATAACAACGAATGCGCCGTAAACGATGATGATGTCATGGAAAAGTGCGATGATAGCGCATACACCGGCAAGCCAACCGCCTATATTCTTGAATCTTACTGCGATGTAGATGATAAGAACGATGGAGGAAAGTGCAGCAGCCACGAGGCATTTCTTGAAGAACTCGGAACCTGCAGAGGGCGAAACATCCGTGCTTTCAAGAAGCGTGATGTTGTTTTCTGCATATTTCTCGGTGATGGCAGTGGAAAGTGCGATCTGATTGTCAGCGGAAAGTCCCGCATTTGAAACGAGCGAGATCTTTACGGTGTTCCTGCCTGTTGTAAAATCAGAGCCTGTGGATACATTCATATCAAGACCGCCGATAGCTTCCATTGCATCAGCCTTGAACTGTGCGGTGTCGATGTCTCCGTCATAGAGATAGGTGATCAGCGTACCGCCCTTGAACTGGATGTCCAGCTTTGCGCCGAATATGAATGTTGAAAGAATGGAGAATACCACCAGGCAAGTGGAAATGATAAAGAATATTTTTCTCTTTTCCATTACCGGCAGCTTGAATTTTGTTTCTGGTATGTTCACTTGGTATTCTCTCCCTTCTTTGCTGATCTGCCGCCGTAAAGCCAGGGATTCTTAAATGCCTTGAAGCCCGACAGTGACATTGTCATAAGTCTTGCACAGAGCACACCGAAGAAGAGGTTGAGCACTGTACCTGTAAGGAGAGTGTAGCCGAAGGAGTAGATAGTACCTGCGGTGGTAGGGCCGAACATGAAGAAGGCGAAGTTGAGGAGCTTTGCCCAGATGCTGTCGGAGGTACCGAAGGCACCCATGAGGATTATAGCAACGAGTATCATCGTTACATTTCCGTCGAGGATAGCTGTAAATGCGCGGGAGTAGCCGCTTACAAGAGAGCCTTCAAGTGTCTTGCCTGCATTAAGCTCTTCCTTGATACGCTCTGCTGTGATAACATTTGCGTCAACACCCATACCTACTGCAAGGATAACACCGGCGATACCGGGGATGGTGAGTATGGATGAATCCCTGAATCCGAAATAGCCGGAAACGAATGCGAGTGTACCTGCGACCTGACCTGCAAGGCAGGCAACTGCGACAAATCCGGGAAGACGGTAAAGGAAAATGATGTAAAGTGCGATAATGATGAACGCAACGATACCT
>CAMHMM010000287.1 GCA_946186215.1 uncultured Ruminococcus sp.
TCTTTGCAAGTCCCGCTACGGTAGCCGAGTGGCATACACGGGCGCAGTTGTCGGTATTGTTGTTCCCGAAGCAGGTGCGCACCATCTTCTGTACCATGTAGATATCTTCATTTGCCGAGCGTGAGCAGGCAAAGCCTGCAAGACTGTCGTTTCCGTATTTTCCCTTTATTTCCATGAGGCGCTTTGCAGTGTAGGAAATGGCCTCATCCCAGCTTGCCGTTCTGAATTCACCTGTTGCACGGTCCTTTATCAGCGGCTCCGTTATCCTATCGGGGGAATGGACAAAGTTATAGCTGCCCGAACGCCCCTTTACGCAAAGGCGTTTGTGATTGGAAGGGCCGTTTGCGGGCTCCACATTGACGATGCGGTTATCCTTTACCACCAGATAGAACTGGCAGCCTGTCGCGCAGTGCGGACAGGTGGTAAGAGTTTTCTTTACCTCCCAGTTGCGGTATTTCTCCTCGCATTTGAGCGTAAGGGCACCGGTGGGACAAACGCTCGCACAGTTGCCGCAGCTCTCGCAGCCGCTTTCCTTGTAGCCGCTGCCGAACGGCGCATCCACCATATGGAATGTTCCGCTCCTGCCGCCTGTCAGTGTGCCGTTGCAGGCAATAGTGTGACAGACATTGATGCATCTCTGGCAGTGTATACACTTGCCGGGATCATATGAAATAAACGGATTATCTGACAGTGCGGGCATCTTCTTCTCGATCTCCCTGCGGGAGCCTGTATATGAAGAGTGCTTTACATCGTAGCGGTTGCAGAGGTTCTGCAGCTCGCAGGTACCGTTTGCAGGGCAGCTCATGCAGTCGAGATGATGATTTGCAAGGATAAGCTCCAGCATTTCCCGACGGTAAGCAGAAAGTGTTTCGCTTTCGGTGGTGATCACCATTCCGTCAAGAGCCTTTGTGCGGCAGGCGGGCAGAAAATTCTTGTAGCCCTCCACCTCAACGACGCAAAGGCGGCACATACCTATATCGGAAACACCCTCCATATAGCACAGGGTGGGGATATCTATGCCGTTTTTTCTCGCAGCATCAAGTATTGTAACATCTTCGGAGGTGATTATCTCTTTTCCGTTGATCGTGATCTTACTCATTCTCCCCTGCCTCCTATCATGGCTCCGCAGCCGTAGTGATCGCATCTCAGGCATCTGCCCGATTCACGCATAGCCTCCTCATAGGTCATGGGAAGCTCGACAAATTCAAAGTTCCTGCGTCGCTCAAATGGATCCTTTTCCTCTATTTCCGCACGCCCTGTGGGAATGCAGGGGTTGGGAACAGCCGCAGGGAGCGGTGTGTCGCTGATTATCTTGTGATGATAGCCTAAATACTCATCGATATTATATGCCGCTACCTGTCCTGCAGCTATGGCATTTATCGCTGTGGAAGGACCTGTCACACAGTCGCCGCCCGAAAATACACCGGGCATATTCTTTACCTCGCAGGTGACATCCGCATCTATGCGCCCTCTGTTGGTAGGCACACCCGCCTTTTCAAAGGCCGCCACATCACTTCTCTGGCCAACACCGATGATAAGGTAGTCGCACAGGAAGCGGTAGGGGTAATTGCTGGAATGCTCTGTGGTGACAAAGCCGTAATTATCGTATTCGCCGACGATCTCAGGCTGGAGCCATACAGCGCGGACAGCGCCGCTTTCCTCGTCGGTCTCGATATTCAGAAAGCTCAGCAGTGTGCGGAAGCGCACGCCCTCCTGCATAGCGCCCTCTATCTCGCTTGCAAGCGCTGTATAATCGTCGCGCTTTCGGGTGAATACATGGATGGTCTTTGCGTGGAGGCGCACAGCAGTCCTTGCCGCATCCATCGCAACATTGCCGCCGCCTATGAGTACAACTCTCTTTCCGGTAAGGTCGGGTGCATTTCCGTTGGCCACAAGCTGCAGGAAATCCGCAGCGGGGATAACATTTTTGCCGTCCGCTCCGTCAACGGGCATACGGTTGCCAAGCTGCGCTCCGAGTCCCAGATATACCGCATCGTGGCTGCTTCTTATTTTTTCAAAGGTGATATCCCTGCCCACCTTTGTGCTGTATTTTATATCTATGTCGCCGACTGAAAGGATAGCCTTTATATCCTCATCCAGACGCGCCTTCGGAAGTCTGTATTCGGGGATGCCGTAGCGCAGCATACCGCCCGGCTTTTCATGCTCCTCGTAGATATCCACATGATGCCCCATGAGCGAAAGAAAATACGCTGCGGTAAGCCCCGAAGGGCCGCTGCCTATTATCGCAACGCTCTTGCCCGTGCTGACATTCTTCTGTGGGATATCCACATTATCCGCAGTGATCTGATCCACCGCGTACTTTTTGAGACCTCTTATGTTTATGGGATCATCAATGATCTTACGGCGGCACTTTCTCTCGCAGGGGTGCTCACAGACCATTGCACAGGCCGTGGGGAACGGGTTTTTCTCCCTTATCTTCTTTATGGCACCCGCGTAATCCTCCGCGTGGATAAGCGAAACATATCCCGGAACATCCACATGGGCGGGACACAGCGTTACACACGGTATGGTCTGTGTAACATTCTCCACACACTTGCGGGCGGTGATATGGCTCTCGTACTCATCCGCAAACTCGGTAAGGCTGTCCAGAATGAGGTTAGCAGCGACAACACCCACAGCACAGTCGGCAGTGCGGGCGATCATGCGGCACATATCCTCCATTTTGGCAAGTGTTCCGCGGTCTGCAGCGCCGTTGAGGATGTCGCACAGCATCCTGTCAACCTCAACAAGGCCGTCACGGCAGGGAACACACTTTCCGCAGGTCTGGTTCATGGAGATCTGCAGCAGAGATCTGTAAAGTGCCAGCGGGCACATCCCCGGCGGATACGAGCTCATACGAGAGCGGAATTTATTGAGAACGATATCTATTCTCTCGTTCATATTTCCTCTTTTAGCAAGCTTTTTCATATGCTGCCTCCCTGCATAAGATACACGCTGACGATCCGTTATGCCGTTTCGTGCTTTGCCATGACCTGCACACTGCCGGTGACCGATCATCATCGGGTATCGATCTTTTCATGACAGCCGCTGCCTGCAGTACGCAGACAGAGCCGCATCATTTCCTTTTTTACGGGATCATATCCTTGTAATTATAGCATATTTTACGAATTTTATCAATAGAGAATAACATTTTGTAAAACATTTGTCGTTTTGCACAAATAATATATATATTTTTCTGTATTATGACAGATATGAAACACCAGAAAAGTGCTGAATATCTGCCTGTTTCTCAGCTTTATCCGATAATATTCCTGTTCCAAAAGCCCAAATTACAGCACAATGCACAAATACACATATATAATTTTGAGCATAATTGAAAATTTGTTTAAAATATGATAAATT
>CAMHMM010000288.1 GCA_946186215.1 uncultured Ruminococcus sp.
TATGAGCGGGCAGGCTGATGATATCCTGTCGTCATGGAGGAGCGTATGATCTGGTTTGTTGGTGCGGGCAGCGGCGCTGCCGATCTTATCACGGTAAGGGGCATGAAGCTTCTTTCCGAAGCGGATATCATCATATATACAGGCTCTCTGGTATCCGAAGATCTGCTTTCATATGCAAAAAAAGGCTGTACCCTGTACAACAGCGCATATATGACGCTTGATGAAGTGATAAGCATTATGGATACAAACCGCGATAAAAAAATTGTAAGGCTCCACACGGGTGATCCATGTGTGTTCGGAGCAGTAAGAGAGCAGTATGACCGTCTGGAAAAGCTTGGTATAGAATACTCGGTATGCCCCGGCGTGAGCTCATTCTGCGGTGCTGCCGCATCCCTTAAAGCGGAATATACTCTCCCCGATGTGTCGCAGACCGTGATACTCACCCGGGCACAGGGGCGCACTCCCGTTCCAGAAAAGGAGCGCATCGAGCTTCTTGCAAAGCATCACGCCACTATGGTGATATTCCTTTCGGCAGGGCTTGGACGCGAGGTACAGGATGGGCTGATAAACGGCGGATATTCCCCCGACACCCCTGCTGCACTCGTTTACCGCGCCACATGGGATGATGAAAGGATATACCGCTGCACAGTCGGTGAAATAGCAGTTACGCTTGAAGAAAAAAAGCTCACAAAGCACACACTGATATGCGTGGGAGATTTTCTCATGAATGACTATTCCCTTTCAAAGCTGTATTCCGATGAATTTGAAACACAATACAGGAGAAAGAAATGAATACCACGATAATATCTGTCACGGAAAAAGGGCGGCTGCTTTCTCAAAGGATAGCCGGTATATGCGAAAACGCCGTGCGCTGCTGCCACACACATCACACTGATGAAACAGCGCAGGCCTTTGATGATATGTCCTCTCTTGTAAGAAAGATATTCAATGAATATGACTGTATCATCTTCGTCTGCGCAGCAGGCATAGCTGTGCGGATGATCGCACCCCTGCTCAGATCAAAATGCAGTGATCCCGCTGTGATCGTTACAGATGACTGCGGAAAATTCGTTATCCCCATACTGTCAGGCCATATAGGCGGTGCAAACAGTATCGCCGTATATATCGCAAAAAAGATCGGGGCTGTCCCCGTTATCACCACAGCAACGGACACGGGCGGACATTTCTCCCCGGACAGCATGGCCGCCGCAAACAGCCTTATCATCGGTGATATGCACGCTGCAAAGCTTATAGCATCGGCAGTGCTCGACGGCAAGAAGATAGGCCTTGTCAGCAAATACCCATGTATCAATATTCCTCCTGAGATCACCGAAAATGAAACGGAAATCGGCCTCTGCATTTCGGACAGCGGCACAGATAAACCTTTTCCCGTAACACTTGATCTTGTTCCGAAAAACATCATCGTAGGGATGGGGTGCAAAAAAGGCGTGACTGCCGATGCTGTCGCAGAATGTGTCCGCAACGCTCTCGGCGGGATAAGCGAAAAAAGGATAGCAGCTGTCGCAACTGCGGATATAAAGGCAGAAGAGGCGGGATTGCTCGAATACTGCCGCCGCATAGGTGCAAAGCTTCACATATTCACTGCAGATGAGCTGATGCAGACGCAGGGCGAATTCACCTCATCGGAATTTGTGCGCTCCGTCACGGGAGCAGACAACATATGTGAAAGAAGCGCTGCAGCCTGCGGCGGAAAAATCATAGTAAAAAAGACTGCGCTAAATGGTGTTACGGCGGCAGTTGCAAAAAAAGATATCACAATCGACTTTGCGGGGACGATCATATGAGCCTTTATGTAACAGGTATCGGTGACGGTCACGGAACGCTCACAGCAGATGCAGCCGATATTCTCGGGAAATGCAGTATCATAATAGGGTACGGCAAATATATTGACCTTATCAAAGACAGTTATCCCGGCAAAAATTTCATACGCTCAGGTATGAAGCAGGAAAAACAGCGGTGTGAGGAAGCGCTTTCCCTCGCCCGTGAAAATGATGTCTCTCTGATCTGTTCGGGGGATTCACAGGTCTACGCAATGGCAGGGCTTGCGCTGGAGCTGTCTCCGGCATTTTCCGAAACGGATGTAACGATAATACCCGGAGTGAGTGCAGCATACAGCGGCGGGGCACTGCTAGGCTCTCCCCTCACATCCGACCACACGATAATAAGCCTTTCCGACCTTCTCACACCCTGGGAAAAAATAGAAAAACGGCTTCGCTGTGCCGCAGCTTCGGATATGGTGATCGTGCTTTACAATCCCTGCTCAAAGGGCAGGCCTGAGCATTTAAAGCGTGCCATTGATATCATTTCCGAATACTGCCCTGATGACACAGTCTGCGGATATGCAAAAAATATCGGCAGACATGATGAAAGCTGCGGAGTATGTACTCTGTCGCAGATGTACGAACTGGATGCCGATATGAGTACCACTGTATTTATCGGGTGCAGTGACACCAAATACTTAGGCGGAAAAATGGTGACACTCAGAGGATATGATGTATAGCACGAAAGGTTTGTAAAGGAGCCCGACAAATGAAGGTATGGATAATAGGGTGCGGAATGGACGGATGCGATACGCTCACAAAGGAAGGCAGAGATGCCATTGACCGTGCAGATATCATCATCGGTTCCAAAAGACTTTGTGCAGCATTTTCCGAAAAACAGGTCATCGCAGAATACAACACTGACAGGATAATAGCCCTGCTGAATGAACATAAAGCAAATGCAGCGGTGCTCATGTCAGGCGATACGGGCTTTTACAGCGGCGCAAAGGCTCTTTACAAAAGGCTTCGCACTTCAGGACACGATGTCCGCATTACAGCAGGTGTTTCCTCTATGGCATATCTGGGAGCGGCTTCGGGAATATCAGTCGAAGATGCAGTGCCGTTCTCGCTCCACGGCAGTGAGGATATGCACGGTGCCGCACTGCAGCTGGCACTCTGCGGAAAGGTATTCTACCTTCTCGGCGGAAAAAACACTCCTGCCGCTCTGTGCAGACACCTTGCGGAATACGGTCTTAGCAATGCAGAAGTGATCGTCGGCAGTGATCTGGGTTATGAAAGCGAAAAAATATGGCGCGGAAAAGCATCAGATTGCACCGGTGAACAGGCTCTGGCCTGCGTTATAGCAATGCACCCTCCAAAAACGGACACTCATTTTATCAATGACGGACTTTTCATAAGAGCAGAACGGATCCCCATGACAAAGGCGGAGATAAGATGTATCTGTACCGATATGCTGAATATCGGGCAGGAAAATATCTGCTGGGATATCGGCTGCGGTACAGGCTCTGTTTCGGTGCAGATGGCGTATAAATGCCCCAAGGGAGCGGTGTATGCAGCC
>CAMHMM010000289.1 GCA_946186215.1 uncultured Ruminococcus sp.
GAAGAAACAAGCAGAAGAATTTGCAAATGAAGAGCAACAGCTTAAAAAAAGGGAAGCGGCTCTGAAGGAGAAGATAATTTCTCTCAAAGAAACTCAAACTAAGCTGAAGGACACTCCTCAAAAACTGGCCGAAGCAGTGGCAGCGGGAGAGAAGCTAAATGATCTGTTAACGGATATTACTGCGATACTCAATGAAAAGACACCCAAGTGGAATGAAAAAAAGCGCATCCTTAAGACTCAACAGGATAGATTAACCAAGGCACTTGAAGCTTATGAACTGGCAAATAATGATCGCGTAAAAGCTGAAAGGATATTGGATAATTGCAGGGCAGGTATCCTGGCGCAAGATCTTGTGGAAGGACAAAAGTGTCCTGTATGCGGTTCTGTTCATCATCCTGAGCTTGCAACTATTCCAATTGAAGCAGTCACCGAGGAAGAGTTTAGCCATTTGAAAGAAGAAGAAGATGCGCGAAGACAAGAAAAAGAGGATGCAGTAGTTATGGCCGAGTCGGCTAAGTCCGCCCTTGAACAATACGAAGATCAGTTTCGTGATGATATCATTTCTTGCCTGAAAAATAAGCTCATCGAAAACAGTAAAAACTACAGTGGTCATACCATTGCCGAACTTATTAACGACATCAAAGATGCATTAATGATCGTTAAAGAGAAAATTGAATGCAATACCGATGCTAAAGATAAACTTACAAAAGATAAGCATGATCTTGACCAAGCTGAAACCGATCTTGAAAAGGCACAGAGTGAAGAAACTACGACGCTTTCACATGATAAAGATGACTTTACGAAAAGAATGCAGGAAAATGACAGAGCAATTACAACCAATGCAACCGAGCTGAAAACACTGGCAGATCTGAGCTTTGAAAGTTGGATAACAGCAGAATCAGAACTGAAGAAGGCAAAGGATAGGATAAAGACGATAACAGATGTTATTGAAAGTACAAACAAAGCTAAGAGAGATGCCGAAAATGATCTTACTTCTAAGACAGCTACATTGAAGGCCAAAGAAGAAACGCTCAGAATTGAAAAAACAGAGGAGCAAGTAAGAAAAAAGGAATTTGATGAGTTCTTAAATACATTTGGGTTTAGCTCTGAAGATGATATGTTACAGCATGTTCTTCCTGAGGAAGAAATTTCCAGGATCGATGATGAGATAGCTAAATACAGGCAGGCTGTAAATACAAATAGGGTACAGTTGAAAGATGCTGCCGAGAATGCAAAAGATCGGGAACCTATTGATCTTGATGAATTCAAGAAACAGTGTGACCTTCAGAAAGAAGAAGCAGCACGGGAGCGTGAAGTATGCAGTGCAATAAAAAACAGGCTGAATATCAATAGGGATATACTTGATAGGATAACTTCACAAGAGACGGAATTGAAAAAGGCACAAAAGGAAAGCAGTATCTGTACAAGACTGTATGAGCTTGTCAAGGGGACTACAGGTAACGGAAAGATCACACTGGAACAGTACATACAGGCTGCAGGATTTGACGGAATAATAATGGCAGCAAATAGGCGACTGTTACCCATGAGCGAAGGTCAGTTCGAGCTTCACAGGCAGGAAGATTCTCTTGGTAAGAAAAGCAACACTTTCCTTGATTTAGATGTACTTGATAATTTCACCGGTCACAAAAGACCAGTCGGTAATTTGTCAGGAGGAGAGAGCTTTAAAGCATCTCTAAGTCTCGCTTTGGGATTATCTGACACAGTCTCCTCAAATATAGGCGGCGTTCAGATGGAGGCTCTTTTTGTAGATGAAGGATTCGGAACATTGGATCGTAAATCAATAGATGGTGCAATGGATATACTTATCAATCTGACAGGCACAGGAAAACTTGTGGGGATTATAAGTCGCAGAGAAGAACTAATGGAAAATATTCCTCAACAGATCCATGTAAAAAAGTCAAGTACGGCAGTAGTATATCCATGGAAACAGGACTGTAAAGCGAAACGAATATTTTAGAAAAATTCGATAACAGGTATCGAATGAAATACCCGATACCTCAGCCTGCATAACACCCCCAAATTCAGACATGAATTTGGGGAGTGAAATTGTAAACTGGGCATAGATGCGTCTCCAGTCCTGACGCTTATTCAGCCAGCGTCTCAGGCTCCCTGCGGGGCGTGAAGGCTTCGCCGTAGTTCTCACCGTAGCCGCGTTCGAGGAAATGCTCATCCGTGCCTATCTGCTGGATGGAACCATACCAGTCGGAAGGGAGCTTTCCCGTAAAATCAGCGCAGCCGCAGAGAACATCCGAGATGCCTTTGCCCTCTGAACCCGGAAGATAGCACATAACCACACTGTCCCAGCCTTCGTAGTCATTTTTATCAAGAATAACATTTCTGCCCGCAACGATACAGGTAACTGTGGGTTTACCGAGCTCCTTTGCCTTTATTATAGCGTCGGCGTTCCCGTCAAGTCCCAGTGCGCCGCAGAGCTCAAGATCCTGTGTATCACCGTTCCACTCTGCATAGGACTGCTCGCCTACACAAAGAAGTACTGCATCTGCATCCGCAGCCTTGCTTTCATCGGTTATGATCTCAATGCCATAATCCCCGGCATATCTTTGAAAGGCCTCCAGTATTGTGGTAACTCCGGGGACATCCTCCACAGGAGCACCGTTCCATGACATAGTCCAGCCGCCGCACTGCGCCTGTCCGTTATCGCAGGCGGGACCTGTTATGTATATCTTTGTGCCCTCTCTGAACGGGAGCACGCCATTATCGTTTTTGAGAAGGACAAGGCTCTCCTCTACCAGTTTCTCAGCAACGGCTCTGTATTCAAGCGAGCCTGTTTCCTGCTGCTTAGTCTCTATGTTTTCAAGGAGCGGATCGTCAAAAAGGCCTGCTTCCTTCTTGACCTTGATTATTCGTGTAACAGCGTCGTCGATACGCTCTTCACTGATATCACCGCTGTCGACCGCATCCATAATGATATTCCGTGCCTCCTCAAAGCGGTCGGTCTCCATCAGCATATCTATACCGGCGTTGACACTTGTGATGATCTGCTCTTCATAGGAAGAGCCGGAAATATTAGCAACTGCGCCCCAGTCGCTGACGATGAAACCATCGAAGCCCATTTCGTTTTTGAGCTTCATGATATATTCCTTGTTCTCGTGCATCTTCACACCGTTGAGCGAGGAATGACTTATCATGATGGTCTGAACGCCTGCGTCTATCTGTGCCTGATATACTTTCAGAAGCTCTTCTGTCTCAGCATCGGAAAGCTGAGAATCGCCGCGGTCAATGAGCATTTCGATATCGCCCTGCTCACCTGTGCCGTATACCACATTACCGTCCGCAAAAAAATGCTTGGCG
>CAMHMM010000290.1 GCA_946186215.1 uncultured Ruminococcus sp.
AGCGGCTTCACATTTGAGGATGCAGATGTAAGAAAGGCGATCTTAGCGAAGCAGATCCATGTAAGGGACGGCAGCGGCAATATCGATGTTTCCTACAACGGAGCAACTACCAAAGATACTCCTGCACCAAATATCAACTGGTATGTATCTTCCAATGTTAACAGGGTACAGTTTGGTGATAAGGTTGAAAACCAGCCTGTATCCGGTTATATCACCGCTCCGCGCACAGATTTTGAATCATACAATCAGAAAGGCCCCAGAACTGATATAGAAATAACTACTAATGCTTTCCAGAATACAAATGTATTCGACAATGTCAATCAGAGAGTAAACTTTGTGGGTTCTGTACTCTGTCGTGAGTTCATTATGCCGAGTTCCGACAAGGGCGGCGTAGTTTACATCCCTCAGGGCGGCGGCGGCGCTACTCCAGGCGGCGGTAAGCCTCTGTTCGACTGGCCTGCAATGTACTACACGAGCAACTGATCAGAAAGGAGAAACGCTATGAAAGTAAAAGGCTTTACACTTATAGAGTGCCTTATCGCCATGTTCATTCTGGGTATCTCCTCTCTGCTCCTCGCTCAGGGCTATACCCAGCTCATGAATGTTACTAACCGCTCCACAAGGATAACCTCCAGTATCGGTCAGCAGATGAAGGATGCCGAGGCAGGTACCGATGACACCACATACTCCAAGAAGCTCCGCGAGGATGAGATGAAGATCAAACTTTGCGAGGTCAGCGGAAGCGATACTGTAGAGTCCCGTTCCTACGATGCAAAGGGTGAGTATGTCACTTCTATGAGCGTGTGGGAGGTAAAGGCATACAAATATAACGGCAACAATTACGAGGATGAAAGCATAGACGGCTCGGAGATGCGCTATGTTTACTTCCACAAGTAAGGGGGCAGGATCATGAAAAGAAGAAAGTTAAAAGGTCTTACCCTCATCGAGCTCATCGTTGCAATGGCTGTGTTCTCTATCATCATGGTGGGCGTTATGAATATGTCCCGTCCTGTGCAGGAGGGGGCAACCGAGGCTAAGGTAGCTAATTACCAGAAAACTGCTGAGGAAGCAGTGGTCAATTATATCGGTGAGCAGCTCAGATATGCCAACAATATCATGATCATCGAGGACGGAGCTCAGTATTACCTCGAAGCAGATGAGACAGAATCATATCCGAGTAAAAAGAAGTATGTAAAGGATCTCGCAAACAATAATTACAATTTCGGAGTTGAAACGATCGACACCCCGCAGAAGGCAGCAAAAGCATTCCTCAGCGGAATGGGCATCAAGAATTCCTACTCCAACGCATCATCACCCGAGGTACTCAAACCCTCAGGTACTGCCTGCGGTCAGTATTATCACATGATCATCTGGGACGGAAAGAATGAGTACGCAACCAGTATCAACAATGCGAAGTACACCGGAAGAATGTTTGCTGCCTACAATGCCATAGCTGCCGAAGTAAAGATCGGCGAGGGTGACAATTCCGTCTGGAAGTGTACATCAACAGCTGACCTTATGAAGAGCAAGGCATTCTACCCTGTATATGGCGCCAACTACTTCGATAACATCAATCTTTATCTGAAAATTCAGATAGAGGAACAGGAGACCACCAATATCATGGGAGAGAATGAGATGCACGCATTCCTCAATCTCACCTGTGACAGTGACTATTTCACCTATGCAGGACGCAATGTTGCATACAACAGCAACAGTAAAAAATGGAAGTCTGAGTACGGCAACACATCCGAGAATAATCCTACAGTCGGCACTTTCCAGCTTCGCAACTATGATCAGGACAGAAACCATATAAAGTTCATCGTAAAGCGCAAGCATGAACATGAAGGTCTTAAGACCACAAGAACGAGTGTCGGCACAAGCAGTTCCGGCAAGGATGATGACACTACAGGAATCATCTATATCCTCTACACTACCGACCAGGATATGGAATATATTCTCGGCACCCATGACAATGAGGATACTTCCAGAACCGCAATGTCCTGGGGTTACGGGCAGTCCGGTTATATATCCAGCCCCAAATACTACTATCCTTCCAAGGCATCCTATGCTTATGTTGAAGGTAAGGCGTGGGCAGGATACAATGCAAGCGATGCCGATGCACGCCCCAATGTGAACTGGATACCTTATAAATCGATGCATTCCTCATTCGTAGCCGAAGGCAGCGGAGATAAGGTGAACTACTATTCGGGAATCAAGGAATACACGCCGCCTTCCGACGGAGGCACCTGATTTAACTGATCTGAGCCTGTAATGTATACACACACCCCTCACCTTGACGGTGAGGGGTGTTATTTTGCAATCTTGATAAAATATCCCATACAAAAGAGGATACGGACTCTGCCTGCCGGGTAACAATGGCGTTGCGCCGCAGTGGTGATAGTATACTGCACGCGCGAGAATTATTAGTGCATTTTGACGATTGATTTATACACCCGATTCTGTTATAATTAATGTTGTTTATGTGCCGAAGTGGTGGAATGGCAGACACAGCAGACTCAAAATCTGCCGGGAGCGATCCCGTACGGGTTCAAGTCCCGTCTCCGGCACCAGATAAATGCGCCTTGCGGGGCGCGTTTTTTGTATGCCGAACATATGTCGGCGGTGTGAGAAAGGAAAGCATATGATAGTAAGAGAGATCAACGACAATGATTATGAAGGCCTGATGACCTTGTATATGCAGCTTCATGACAACCCGTTCCCGGAAAAAGACGAGCGGCTCACCGGCATCTGGGAAAATATACTCAACGACAGGAATCATCACATCATAGTGGCCGAGGTGGACGGCATGATCGCCGCATCCTGCGTGTGCGTCATCATACCGAACCTAACCCGCGGGCAACGGCCGTATGCATTTGTCGAGAATGTGATAACCGATAAGGATCACCGCAGGCAGGGGCTCGCCACTGCCTGTCTGGATTTTGCGCGTGAGATCGCACGGCGGGAGAACTGCTACAAGATGATGCTGCTCACCGGTTCAAAGAAAGAGGAGACACTGCACTTCTATGAGCAGGCAGGGTATAACAGGAACGACAAGACAGCATTTATTCAATGGATATGACACGCCCCGCAGGTGATCCCTGCGGGGTGGATCTCTGTTACACAAAGTAATGTTTTACAATATTCTCTAACTGTTTGACGATCTCCTCAAATTCCCGATTCAGATCAAGCGTTCTCGCTCCGATACTATTCCCTCCGATCACAAATGGTTTACCATCGGGAAATACCTCATCTTCCGTAAGCGTCAAATAATCCGCGGCTTCCAATAAAAAGGGATCTCGTGTATAATAA
>CAMHMM010000291.1 GCA_946186215.1 uncultured Ruminococcus sp.
AATCATAGTAAAAGCCGTTTTCGGTCGCAGGACCTCTTGCCAGCTTGGCCTCGGGATAGAGGTTCTTTACTGCCTGCGCCATCAGATGTGAAGCAGTGTGCCAGAATGCAGCCTTTCCATGCTTTGAATCAAAGGTCAGTACCTCGAACTCGCAGTCCTCGGTAACAGGTGTTCTCAGGTCGCATAAAGTGCCGTTTAGCTTTACGATGCAGGCTGCCTTGTACAACCCCATGCCGATGCCCTTGATAACTTCATAAGCAGGCGTACCCTGCTCGCACTCGCGGACAGAACCGTCCTTTAATGTCAGCTTTATCATGTTGATCATCCTTTCCTGATGCTTCGGGGAATACTTCGTCGGTATCCTCAGAATTGTGGTTTATTTATATCATTTTTGCTTACAAGTGATTCAATATAGTGCCGTGCAGCTCTGCCGCTTCGCATAGCTTTCCGCACCTGCGAACAGCTCTTCCTCCGGGATATCCAGCCCGTACTGCTTTGCAAGCTGAGAAACTATTTCCAGATACACCTGTTTGTCGGGCTTTAAGAATGTCACCTTCAGGCCGAATCTTTCAGAAAGCGAGGCCTGCTCCTGTCGTGTGTCCCCTGCGTGTATGTCGTCCCCGCTCCTGTCTGCGAATTTTTCACGCAGCAAATGGCGGCGGTTTGAGGTGGCGTATATCACTGCGTTGCCTGATCTTGATGATGCAGAGCCCTCGAGAACGGCCTTGAGCATACCGAAATCCTCATCATCTGCGGAAAATGAGAGATCATCAATGAATATGATGAATTTCAGAGGGTTTTCCGCGATCTGCTCCATTACCAGAGGAAGCTCCCTGAGCTGCGATTTCTTGATCTCTATCAGGCGCAGTCCCTTTGGTGCGTATTCATTCACCACAGCCTTTACCGTGGAGGATTTGCCTGTTCCCGCATCGCCGTACAGCAGGCAGTTTGCCGCAGGCAGCCCGTCGATCAGTGCTATGGTGTTGTCGATTATCTTCTGCCGCTGCAGCTCGTAGGAATGGAGCTCGCAAAGCCGCTGGGGATCAGGCGTGAGGATAGGCTGTATCGTGCCGTCGCGCAGCGAGAACGCTGTGTATTTCGAGTAGATGCCGTAGCCCTTTGTAAAAAGCTCATTTACCCTGTTGGCGTACATCGTATGAAGATCGGTGGGGGTACATTCCCAGCCCGGAAGATATCCCGTATATCCTGCTGCATCCGACACATCCTGTGCTGTCAGGGCAGAAAGCTCCTCCAATACGGTCAGCTCACTGTTTACTGCGGCTTCCATCGCGGGAGGAACGGGCTTTTTTGCGGAAAGCCGTCTTATATACGGGTTTTCGTCCTCAGCCACTGCTTTTGCGATGTATTCAGAGATGTTTGCATTGTGGCGGTAAAGATTTGATGCGAATATACCCACATTCTCCGGTGTCGGAGCTTTGAGCATTTCAAGCAGTGAGGACATTGTCCTGAGCTTCAGCATCCCTCTGAACACCGCAAGGGATGAAACCTCATCTCTTAGTTTTTCAAGTTTTGTTTTTATGCTGCTCACCTCGCTTTAGTGTGAAAAATACAAAAACCCCGGGCAGAATGATCTCTGCCCGGGGCGAATTATCGCGGTCCCACCCGGATTCGGCTCAGATGAGCCCTCGTTATCCCGTAACGGAGGATATCCGCTGCTGATTAGGCAGACACGCACCGGCGGTACTGTAAGCACTAACGGCAGCCGCATTCTCAGCAGCAGCGGCTCTCTGGATGCCGTTATCAGCGCAAAAGCTCCGGCGCTTGGCGTTTTATGGTTTATTGTCGGTGATAAGTTATATGGTTCTGTCGCCTGTCATGTATTCCTGAACGACGGTCTGATTGATGGTGGTGTACTCAGGGCCTATGGTCATATTTCCGATAAGCATTCCCGAGAAGAAGCCTGCCACCATTCCGACGATAACAACAAGGATCGGTATATCCATGATGTTTACCAGTGAATCATCAAAGGTGTCCTCTTTGAGCTTGGTGTTGAATATTCTCGAAACGATGATTATAGCCACCGCAACTAAGAAAAGCAGCACGAGGAATACTATATACTGTGTGAAATTAACATATGTAGCGACCTTGTGAGGATCATCGGGCTTATAGTAAACGGATGTTCTGGAGCCGAAGCCGAAATCTCTTGTCTTGCCGTCGGCAGTGACATCCTTTTCCTTGTTGGCCTTTGTTCTCGGATCGCCGTATACAACGATGCTTGAGCCATATACATCCTGCCCGTAGGCGATGTATTTGCCGTTTACCACCTTAATGGAGCCTACATAAGGGAAAGCCTTTCTCGGTGTTTCGCCCGGGGTGGTAGTGGCGTTATTTTCAGCGAGCGTCTTGGCACCTGTTACGATAAAGTCTGAGTTTATGCTTCCGCCCTGATAGGGTTCAGCAGCTGATGTCTGATGCCATGTGTTGACTATCGTGCTGTCGAGCTTCTGGAAATGAGCAAGGCTCATCTCAAAATAGAAGCATAATACGCTTATCACCAGCGAAAGGACGCAAAGTCCGATGCAGACGACAAAAAAACGCTTCTTTATCTTCATATGGATAAAGGCTCCCTTCAGATTCTGCTGTGGTCAGCCATTTGATTTTAAGCTGAGTATAAAGGAATTATATCATTTATTAACCAAAGTGTCAAGCTAATTTTTGTTAAATATACTCAAACCATATTTGTATGTAGACTAAAAAGTAAAAAATATTAACAGCCGCTTCGTTATTTCTGAAGCGGCTGTATGTCCGGCTGTTATCAGTAGTCAACAGGGTTCATAGCATCTGCTGTATAATCCTTTGTGAGATCCTCCTCGCCCTTTACCTGCTCTGAGGAATAGTATCTCATGCAGACATCACAATAATAAAGGGTGATATTGCAGCCTGCAACCCTTGCACGCTTGGTCGAAAGCTTGGGAGTTCCCGTGCAGCCTGTGGCGGGACATTTATAGGCGGATTTTGTATCAAAACCGCCGCCTACCTTTTCAAGATCGAGATCACTGAGCATTTCTGATCCTCCTTCGTTCATCATTGCTGAATGTTTTTCAGATATTTTCTTCATAGTCATAGAATCACCTGCATCGTTATAGAAAAAGCATCGTTATAGAAAAAATGGTGTAGATATCATAGTTTCATATATTATAACAGATAAATCTCAAAAAGTAAATATATTTTTGAACAAAAATTCGCTGATAAAATTATATAATATATCTGAATTTACAATATGTACAATATATTGGCAAATGTAAAAAAAGTGTAAAATATAAAAAAT
>CAMHMM010000292.1 GCA_946186215.1 uncultured Ruminococcus sp.
TGATGAGGCGGTACATATTGAGCTGGAAAGAACGGAAAACGCACCTCAGGAACCGGCACCAATGGGCGAGCTCCCGCCTGAAGAGATACTCGGACTATGGAAAACTCAGTTCAACGGCGCTCCGACATTTATTAAATTTGAAAACAACGGCAACGGATGCATAATAACGGTCTATCGCAAGGCGGCAGGCATGGAAGCCACCATACGCCGGGGATATGTTACATATGAGGATGGTTATCTGATAATATCGTGCGAAACTCCAGGCGGGGAGCCGTTTTACAGGGAATGTGAATACACACAGCAGGGTGAAAATATAATACTTTCGGGCTTTTACGGAGAGGAGCAGAGCGTTTTCACTCCCGCCGCAGAAAAGGATATTCCCCTTACCGTCCTTGCCGATGCCGATGATGTTCAGGCTGTAACGGGAAATATTTCCTTTACGGATGCCGATGGCGATACAAGAAATATCATCTCCCAGTTTAAAATGTGCAGCGATGTGGAAAACAACGGCAGCTATTTTGTCCGTCTGGGTGATCTTATCTATTACCGCGCACTTGACAGCGAGGCCTGCGGCACAAAAGCATCTTTCGGCGGTTTTCTCGGTATGCCCGAAACGGATATATACTCAACGGTGCGCTGGTATGATATACGCACAGGCGAAACAGGCGATGCCTTTTCCGATACGGGCTACGGCGCACTTTATTACATCAACGGTATGTTCTATACCCAGTCATCGGCGGACGAAGATCATTACAACAGCCATGTGAGCAGATGCTTCCCGGATGGTTCATGCAGTGAGGAATATATTACCGATTCCCATGTAAGGATCGAATGTGTTTCGTCTGATAATGCGGTGATGCTCAGCGAGATATACAAGGATCAGGGCGATGTGGTCCATTGCACATATGATGGTACTGCATTCCCGTCTGAGCTTGAAGATGGCTTTGTCATAGGCTCATTCTTTGCCGAAAATGATCCGATATTGATATCCGATGATACGGACGGGCAGATATTTACCTTTACCGAGTACGACATTAACAACGACAGTAGGATAACACTCGGCACATTCAGCTATGCAGAGTTTGAGGATCTGATCGGCAGTTCATTTGCGGAGCATTATTTCACCGACGGCGATACGGTATATGCCTGTGTGGAATGGATCGCAGGAGACGGCACAATTCCTGAAAACCTGATGATATTCAAAATGAAGCCCGGAACGGAAAACAGCCTCGAAATGGTATGCAAAGGCATCCCCGAGGGATATGAGCAGACAGATCCCCTGTTCATTGTGGAAAATGGTGAGGTACGATTCTGCAGCCATCTTCCCGGCACAGCCGCGCTTTCGGAAGGCACAAAGGGAGATCTCGTCTATTATGACACTCCCGACAGCAACACAACACTGATAAAGGATCTTATTCCAAAGGATGTCTATAATATTTATGTTCCCGAGGTAGAAACAGGCGAAAGAGTCCGGATACTGCAGACCGCTGAGGTTATAGACGGTGTTGTATATGCAGCTGTTGCAGACGGCGAATTCGATGCTGATTTTGAACAGGGAGAGCTCTCAGATTATCATTTGAGAAATATGCAGTGGCTGAGGATAATACCCGGTGAAGAGCCTGAGATCATTGATGAGATACTCTCTGCTCCGTAAAAATATTTAAGGCTGCCATTTCAAACAAAACAGACGGATATGCTATATCCGCAACAGAGGGACTTATGAAAAACACGACCGAAAAGATTGCTGTGATTATGCTTGCTGCACTGATGCTTTCATCCTGCGGCGGAGCAAAAAAAGATACTGCTGATACATCTGCTGCAGCCGAGACGACAACACAGGTGTCGGAAACAGAAGAGACAGCAAAAGAAAGCGTGTCTGAAACGACAACTCAGGCGGAAACATCAGAAACATCAGAGTCCGTTACGGAAGAAGAAGTTTCCGTATCTTTGCCCCTTGAACTGCACAGCGGGCAGGATATCATTGATCATCTCAGCGAAGGCGAATGGTATTTCAGATACAAGGACAAGAATGAAGATCACGCTGTAATTACCTTTGAAAAGGACGGAAGCGTTACATTCAGAAGGCTTTCATCGGATGCCGAGGCAAAAGGACATATAAGCTTTGACCAGCCTGTGGAGGGCGGGGAGCTGCCCGAGCATCTTGTGATCAGCTTTGACGATATTCCCGATGAATATGCGGATCAAGAGCTGCCTGCCGATGTTATGACAAGTGAAACGCCCTTTATCTACTACACAGGGCAGCAGTCCGGCGAGGATCTTCTGTACATCGAGGAATGCGGAAACACTGTATCATTCCCGTTTTCGTATATGTTCGCACCGAAGGATGAAGTACAGCCTATGGGAAGCTATTATGCACAGAATTTCCTGCTTCACCGCAAAAACGACAGGACTGTTCCGACCGAAACGAACAGCGGTACATTTTATGCGTGGTGCTGGGGACATGATGGTGATGAGGTTCTTCTTGAAACGGTGGATCCCGACACAACGGATATGATCAATGAATACTCTGCCAAGCTTTTCAGAGCGGCGCGTTTTTTCCCGCGTGATAACACGATCGTGAGCTACAAGCTGTCTCCCACACTGGATGATAGTATGTTTCTGGAGTCGCGCCAGTGGAACACGGCCAATCCGCTTATGATGTATCAGGTCAGCGCAGATGAATTCGGAAATGTATATGAAATGGTCGAGACCGACCGCGCCTTGTACGGAAAATATCAGCTTGAACTTCTGTCTCAGGAGCTTGTAATTTCCGATGACGGCTCGGAATTATATATAAACGGAATAAAAAAGGAAATATCCACAGGGCGGAAAATATTCACCGCAGATCAGATCGGAAACAGGGTAGCCGTTACACTCGACAGCTCTGACGGATTCAAGCAGCTGAGCATTTATAATTTTGATCTGCAGTCAGGAAGTGTGGAACAGATCACCCCGTTCAATGTGATGACATGGGATAAAAACACTGACGATATCAACACCCTTGTTTACTCCATAGGTGACACAATATTCAGCTACTGCGGCGAGATCGTATACAGGGCTGATGAGGAGATAGGCGACATAGAATACACTCCCGACGGGCTGTATCTGAAGGTATCATTCCCGTCAGGTTCGGCAGTGCAGTATGTTGAGATGCCCGAGGAACCCGAAAGGGCGCTCACCGCACTCAGAGATTATCTGTATACCCGCACGCCGTCCGCATGGAGAAATTTCATGAGCTATGCGCCCGAAAATGCGGCGATGTTCGTGATCATAGAACCTGACGGCAATA
>CAMHMM010000293.1 GCA_946186215.1 uncultured Ruminococcus sp.
TACCAGAACATAGCATTTATCGAAAGATATAATCCTGATTATGTGATCGTACTTTCAGGCGACCATATCTATAAGATGGATTACAATGACATGATCCAGTTCCATAAGGAAAGAGGCGCAGATGCGACTATCGCAGTCCTCGATGTTCCTATGGATGAGGCTTCACGCTTTGGCATCATGATCACCGATGACAACGGAAATATCGTTGACTTTGAGGAAAAGCCCAAGAATCCCAGATCCACCCTTGCTTCAATGGGTATCTATGTATTCACATGGTCCAAGCTCAGACAGTATCTGATAGATAACGAGAACAATCCCGATGAGGATAAGGATTTCGGCAAGGCTATCATCCCCAACATGATGAATGCAGGCGAAAAGCTCGTAGCTTACGCATTTGACGGCTACTGGAAGGATGTAGGAACTCTTGATTCCCTCTGGGAAGCTAATATGGATATCCTCAATCCGAATATCCCCATCGATCTTTACGATCCCGACTGGAAGATGTATTCGAGAAATCCCGTTCTTCCTCCTCAGTATTTCGGCGAGAATGCCAATGTTGAGAACTCCATGGTCGCTGAGGGCTGCATAATCGACGGCGATATCGACTTCTCCGTAATCTTCGAGGGCGTTACCGTAGAAAAGGGCGCAAAGGTCACCGACTCTATCATCATGCCCGGTTCCGTTATCAAGGAAGGCGCAGTTGTAGAGTATGCGATCGTTGGCGAAAACAGCGTAGTTGAAAAGAATGCACAGATAGGTGCCCGTCCTGAGACGATCGAGAACCGCGATGACTGGGGTATCGCAGTTATCGGCCACAATGTGACGGTAGCAGAGGGACAGAAGGTAGGTCCCAAGGAAATGCTGCCCGACATCAGGAAGAAGTAAGAAGGAAGGTAATAAAAAATGAGTCTTAATAAGAACATACTCGGACTTATCTTTGCAAATATGCACGAAGATGTTATTCCTGAGCTCACAAGGCAGAGAACTATGGGTTCTGTTCTCTTCGGCGGCCGTTACAGAATGATAGATTTCACCCTTTCCGGAATGACTAACTCCGGCGTTGATGAAGTGGGTGTTGTTACAAAATCCAACTATCAGTCTCTGCTCGATCATCTGGGTTCCGGCAGAGAATGGGATATGGCAAGAAAGATCGGCGGACTTCACCTTCTTCCTCCCTTTTCCAACATCACCAGCGGAATGTACAGAGGAAGACTTGAAGCACTCTACGGTATCTCCGATTTTATCAAGTGCTCCGCTGCTGACTATGTTATCATGTCCGACTGTGATATAATCACAAGCTTTGATTATGACAGCATCTTCAATGCTCATGTAAAGAGCGGTGCGGATATCACTGCAGTATATGCCAAGTCTGCTCTTGATCTTGATGCAGCAAGCAACTCCAATGTGTTCGGCATTGACGAGAACGGCCGTGTGAACAATGTTCTCATCAGCCCCCGCATCAGCGGTGAGTGCAATGTTTCCCTCAACACATATGTTATCAGCAAGGCGCTTCTGATGCAGATAATCACCGAAGGTGCTGCAAAGGGACATTACAGCTTTGCACGCTCCATTCTTCAGGATCGCTGCGGTGAATTCAAGATCATGGGCTATCTCCACGACAGATATTTCTCCAAGATCACATCCATCAAGAGCTACTATGATGCAAATATGGCGCTTCTCTCTACCGAGAACCGCGCAAAGCTCTTCCTTGATACCAATCCTATCTATACAAAGATCAGGGACAACCCGCCTGCAAAGCTTGCTATCGGCGCAAAGGTACGCAATTCGATCATTGCCGACGGCTGCATAATCGAGGGCACTGTTGAAAACTCCATCCTTTTCAGAGGCGCAAAGGTCGCAAAGGGAAGCACAGTCAAGAACTCTATCGTTATGCAGGACACTGTGATCGGCAAGAAGTGTACTCTTGACAGCGTTATCACCGACAAGATCGTTAAGATCACAGACGGAAAGATCCTTACAGGTTCTTCAAATTATCCTATCTACATAGGAAAAGGCGCTCAGATCTGAGACAATAAATGCTGAATATGCGTAAGGCTATATTTGCTTTGCACAGTGCTTTACGCAGATCATGATGACTTTTAAGCGGTGTGAAAACATAATATGCGGGGCGCGGGGCATACCGTGCGCCGCATAACGCACACCAGAGGAGCTGCAAATGAATATACTGTATACTGCTTCTGAGGCACTGCCCTATGCAGCTTCGGGCGGACTTGCCGATGTTGCCGGTTCGCTTCCTGCCGCGCTTTGTAAGGCAGGACATGACTGCAGGGTGGTTCTTCCCCTGTATAAATCCGTAGACCCGGAGCTTAAAAAAGGTCTGAAATTTCTTCTGAATTTTACTGTTGATGTAGGCTGGCGCAAGCAGTACTGCGGCGTGTTTGAGGGAGAGGCCAACGGAGTAAAGTATTATCTTCTCGATAATGAATACTATTTCGCAAGAGACGGCCTTTACGGGTTCTATGACGATTGCGAGAGATTTGTGTTTCTCTCCCGTGCGGTCATTGAGCTTATCTCGCATATCGACTTCAAGCCGCAGATAATCAACTGCAATGACTGGCAGACAGCCCTTGTGCCCGTATACTACCAGACT
The DNA here is from genome assembly GCA_946186215.1 of uncultured Ruminococcus sp. Classification (GTDB taxonomy): domain Bacteria; phylum Bacillota; class Clostridia; order Oscillospirales; family Ruminococcaceae; genus Huintestinicola. Next base: position 2,612 of record CAMHMM010000293.1, read on the forward strand.
ATCTATAAATTCAGGCACGGGTATGAAGACCTGAAAACGGTATTCACTATCCACAATATCCAGTATCAGGGACGGTACGGTATGGATGTCCTCGGCGATATCATCGGGATACCCATGTATCACGCCAAAATACTCGAATACGACGGTGCGGTAAATCTTATGAAGGGCGCATTTGAGACTGCCGACAAGATAACAACCGTTTCGCCTTCATACGCATGGGAGATACTCGATCCCTGGTATTCACACGGTCTTGACAGAGCCCTTGCCGGAAAGCAGTACAAGCTTTGCGGATTCCTCAACGGCATCGACACTACACTGTATGATCCCGAGCATGATAAGCTGATCTCTGCTCACTATACTGCTGAAAAGCTTGCAGGAAAGGCAAAGTGCAAGAAGGCACTTCTCAAGGAGCTTGGCCTTGACAACGACGGCTCGCCTGTCATCGGCATCATAACAAGATTTGTTTCCCACAAGGGAATAGACCTTATCAAGTATGTGTTTGAGGAAATGCTGAGTCTCGGCTTTGAGTTTGCGATACTCGGTTCAGGCGAAAAGATCTTTGAGGATTTCTTCAAGGAAATGGCATGGCGCAGAGGCAGCCGTGTAAGCGTTAATCTGGGCTTCAAGCCAGAGCTTGCCCACCGCATCTATTCTGGTGCGGATATG
>CAMHMM010000294.1 GCA_946186215.1 uncultured Ruminococcus sp.
ACGATAGTTATTGAAGAAAGGAGTATGACGGCCGCCTTCTTCCTTTGAAAGAACGTAAACCTGACCGCTGAACTTGGTGTGAGGATTTACAGAGCCGGGCTTGCAGAGAACCTGACCTCTTTCGATGTCAGAACGCTGAACACCACGGAGAAGAGCACCGATGTTATCGCCTGCCTCAGCGTAATCGAGGATCTTTCTGAACATCTCGATACCTGTAACGACAGTCTTAGCTCTTTCCTCTGTAAGACCGATGATCTCAACTTCGTCGGAAGTCTTGAGCTGACCTCTTTCTACTCTACCGGTAGCAACTGTACCACGGCCTGTGATGGTGAATACATCCTCAACAGGCATAAGGAAGGGGAGATCTGCCTTTCTGTCGGGAGTAGGGATGTACTCGTCAACAGCATCCATGAGCTCCTTGATAGGTGCATATACGGGATCGTTAGGATCCTTGGAAGCGCTGTCAAGAGCGAGGAATGCAGAACCCTTGATGATAGGAGTATCATCGCCGGGGAAATCGTAGCTGGAAAGTGTATCACGGATATCCATCTCAACGAGTTCGAGGAGCTCTTCGTCGTCAACCTGGTCAACCTTGTTCATGAATACAACGATGTAAGGAACGCCAACCTGACGAGCAAGGAGAAGGTGCTCCTTGGTCTGAGCCATAGGACCGTCTGTAGATGCAACAACGAGGATAGCGCCGTCCATCTGAGCAGCACCGGTGATCATGTTCTTTACATAGTCAGCGTGGCCCGGGCAGTCAACGTGAGCATAGTGACGCTTGTCAGTCTCATACTCAACATGAGCGGTATTGATTGTGATACCTCTTTCTCTCTCCTCGGGAGCCTTGTCTATGTTAGCATAGTCCTCGAACTGTGCCTGACCCTTGAGGGAAAGATACTTTGTGATAGCAGCGGTAAGAGTAGTCTTGCCGTGGTCTACATGACCGATGGTACCAATGTTTACATGGGGCTTGGTTCTTTCAAACTTCTGCTTTGCCATTGGAATTTCCTCCTTTAAATTAAACTTGCTTGGTCGGTTTCGGCGCACAGCGCCTCTGCCGCTTCCGCCGCAGGATGATCCTGCAAGTAGGTGTACGGCCTGCGTACACATTCACAAATTATATTGTAACAGATTTCCGCGCAGATTTCAAGGGGTTTTTGTAAATTTCTTGAAATTTATCTCAAACGCATCTGCGCAGAACTGCTGATAACTCATTCGGAAGACTTATTTCTTGTGGAAATGATCTTCTCAGCCACATTTCTGGGAACCTCGATGTAGCTGTGAGGCTCCATTGTGTAGTTGCCGCGTCCCTGAGTCTTGGAACGAAGGTCGTTGGAGTAGCCGAACATCTCGGAAAGGGGAACAAGTGCATCGACCTGAGCCATGCCGTTGTTTACTTCCTGTCCCTGGATCTGGCCTCTTCTGGAGTTCAGGTCACCGATAACGGTACCCATGAAGTCCTCGGGAACGAATACTGCTACCTTCATGATAGGCTCGAGGATGATAGGTGTAGCCTTCTTCATAGCCTCCTTGAACGCCATAGAACCGGCGATGGAGAATGCCATTTCGGAAGAGTCGACCTCATGGTAAGAACCGTCGTAGAGGTCTACCTTAACATCGACTACCTGATAACCAGCGAGAACGCCGGCCTTCATAGCGCCCTGGATACCCTTGTCAACAGCAGGGATGTACTCCTTGGGAATAGCACCGCCGACAACGGAGTTGGTGAACTCGTAGCCCTTGCCGCTCTCGTTGGGAGTAACTCTGATCTTGACATGACCGTACTGACCCTTACCACCGGACTGTCTTGCATACTTGTGATCAACATCGGCATTGCCCTTGATGGTCTCTTTGTATGCAACCTGAGGAGCGCCGACATTAGCCTCGACCTTGAACTCTCTGAGGAGTCTGTCAACGATGATGTCAAGGTGAAGCTCACCCATACCAGCGATGATGGTCTGGCCTGTTTCCTCGTCTGTCCATGTTCTGAAGGTGGGGTCTTCCTCAGCAAGCTTGGAGAGGCCGATACCCATCTTTTCCTGACCGGCCTTTGTCTTGGGCTCGATAGCGAGCTGGATAACAGGCTCGGGGAATTCCATGGATTCAAGGATAACGGGATGCTTGGGATCGCAGAGAGTATCACCTGTTGTGGTGTTCTTGAGACCAACACAGGCTGCGATATCGCCGGAATAAACGGTGTCAATATCCTTTCTGTGGTTGGAGTGCATCTGAAGGATGCGTCCCATTCTCTCTGAATTGTCCTTGGTAGCGTTGAGCACGGTGGAACCTGCATCAACAGTACCGGAATAAACTCTGAAATAGCAGAGTTTGCCGACGAAGGGGTCAGTTGCGATCTTGAATGCAAGAGCAGCAAAGGGCTCCTTGTCATCAGCGGGTCTTACTTCCTCTGCACCTGTATCGGGGTTAACGCCCTTGATAGCTTCGATGTCGAGAGGAGAAGGCATATAGTCAACTATCGCATCAAGGAGCTTCTGAACGCCCTTGTTGCGGTAGGAAGTACCGCAGCATACGGGCACCATCCTGTTGGATACGCAGCCCTTTCTGATGCAGGCCTTTATTTCTTCCTTGGAAACGCTGTCGGGATCCTCGAAATACTTTTCCATGATCTCATCGTCCATCTCAACTGCGGATTCGATGAGCTTGTCATGGTATTCCTGAGCGAGATCGCGGAGATCCTCGGGGATCTCTTCCTCTCTCATGTCCTTGCCGAGGTCATCATAATAAACCTCAGCCTTCATTTCGAGAAGGTCGATGATTCCCTTAAAGTCATCCTCAGTTCCGATAGGGAGCTGGATGGGAACGGCATTGCACTTCAGACGGTCATGCATCATATCGAGAACATGATAGAAGTTCGCGCCCATGATGTCCATCTTGTTTACATATACCATTCTGGGAACCTGGTACTTATCAGCCTGACGCCAAACGGTCTCAGTCTGAGGCTCAACGCCGCCCTTGGCACAGAGAACTGTAACAGAACCGTCAAGAACTCTCAGGGAACGCTCAACTTCAACGGTGAAGTCAACATGTCCCGGAGTGTCGATGATGTTGATTCTGTAGTCGCCCCAGTGCGCGGTGGTAGCAGCGGAGGTGATTGTGATACCTCTTTCCTTTTCCTGCTCCATCCAGTCCATGGTAGATGCACCGTCATGAGTCTCACCGATCTTGTAGTTAACGCCGGTGTAGAAAAGGATGCGCTCGGTAGTTGTTGTCTTACCGGCGTCGATATGAGCCATGATACCGATGTTTCTTGTT
>CAMHMM010000295.1 GCA_946186215.1 uncultured Ruminococcus sp.
TCGACAAGTCCCCTTGTGTAGGCAGTGCTGAGCCTTGTTATCGTCTCAAGATCAGAACCGTAGGACTCGTATGTTCTTCCCCATCGCGGATCAACAGACTGAGCGACACAGGGCGAGAAATTCCAGAGCATATGGCACATCTTAGCTTCATCTGCGGTGATAAGCCCTACCTGATAGGCAAGCTCCTCATCATTTGCTGCACCCTGTCCGATATTGTGCGGAAAGTATACAGCATTCCTGCAGTAGTTGACACCGTGGACATCATCCTGCCCGTAGATATAAGGTATACCCGATTCCGAACTGATGGCCGCATTCTGGAAGCCATCAACCGTCTTACGCCATTTGGCGGCATCGATACATTCAGTTGTTGAAAGGATGCTGCCGTAGTCATTTTTCTTCATTGCTTTTTCGGAGACATTGTAAACAGCGGGTTGTACCATCTGGGCGGTCTTCTGCTCAAGAGTCATCTCTGAGACTATCTCCTCCGGAGACATGGAAGCGTATCTTTGATATTTTACTGCTTCTTCGGCTTCTTCGGCCTTTTCAGAGCAGGCTGTCACAGAGGCAAGCATAGCCATTGAAATGATAAGTGATATTGCTTTTTTCATTGTGTTCAAGTCTCCTTATACTGTTATAGTTTTATCCTGATGTCATATAAAATTATATCAATTCTCCATTCAAAAAAGCACTTTTGACAAGATGATCATTAGCGCCACATTTTAAGATCGCCCGTCAATACTTTTACACCGGCTACCTTGTTGTTCAGAACACCTATCTCAAGTCCCTCACACCAGTCTGTATCGATTTCTATAAGGAATTCGATCTCATCAGGCTCTTCTCCATCGATGCCGTTTATATATATTTTCTTAGGATGGATATATCTCGTGATATCCTCACGCGAAATAACTTCGGGCAGTTCATCGCGCTTAACGAGTCCCAGCATATCTGTCATCCATTCAACAGCATCCTCTATGATGATATCCTTTTCTTCATCGGTTATTTTGTCCACGCGCGCGATACAGCGGTCGATATACTCATCAGAAACATCATATGCATATATTTTTATATCACAGTCAAACAGCTCGGAATGAAAAGTTCTGCCTTCAAATATCTCCTCCTCATCCGGAAACTCATAGGTCTCGGGATGTATCGCCGTTTTGATGCAGTATATGAGAAAATATGTGAAGATCACAGCTGCCACTATCATTATTACCAGCTTTTTGCCGGTAGTACCGACAAAAACAAAGCAGCATTATATCTGCAATATCGATCGCAGCGGTCATAGCTGCTGCGACAATATAAACTGTCCTTACATTCTTGAGTTTTTCTGACATTTATCTTCCTTTATCCTTTCTTTGGTAAGACTGTTTTATAAAAAATCCTGTAGTACAGCAGATCTTACATTATCATCTGTACCATTTCAACTTTACGGATCACTGAATTTTCATCATAATATACTAAAACAAAGTAATCCTTACGGTCGTAAAACATTAATTTATTATATTCATAACCGGCGTGATAAGCAATAAGATCAAATTCTGGATAGGCTGAGCTAAAGTAATTAACTTCTGTGCTCCAGTACTGACTGCATTCATTTACATTTTCTCCGATCAAAATGCCTGAATCAACCGCTTTTTTTGACTTGATAAGCTGGTCGTCTGGTCTGTACATCGTACAAAATAATATTACTATGACAGCCAGAAAGACAATAACGAAAACGCCCACATAGCAAGGTCGTTTTCCGAATTTCTTCATGATATTATTTTGGGATATCATTTTCAGAACCTGCACTCTCCACTGCTCTCTTTTTTGTATGAAATCGTTCATTTATGAAAATATCTGTCCTTCTCAAAAGATGATCTTGTGCTGCCGTTGCTTCCGGATGCTTTATTTCTTTTTTCTTTTGCAACACTTTCATCTCCCGATTCCATTCTATTATATCATATCCAGATCAAAAAAGCCAGCTTTTGCGCTGACTTTTTCGATTTACTGTAATATTGGTCAGAGTTTGTATATATTATACAATTCACATCAGATTATTTTGTTGCATTTATCTATTGACTGTACTGCCCATCTGTTATATACTGTATATATAACAGTTATACAGTTGAGAAGTGTGGAACATGAAAATATATCAAAACTCCAACGAACCGATTTATAAGCAGATAGCGTCACAGCTGAGGGACGATATTCTCACAGGCCGGCTCGAAAGCGGAGATCCGCTGCCATCCATAAGAGCACTGGCACAGGATCTTAAGATCAGTGTCATAACCACGATGAAGGCATATGATGAGCTTACCGCTGAGGGGCTAGTGACAGCTTCAAAGGGTAAGGGCTACTTTGTCAACGCAAAGGACAAAAAAATGCTGGCAGAACAGCACATGAGAGAGCTGGAGCAGCACCTGACCGATGCGATACGCTCCGCAAGGATCGCCGGCATAGGCGCTGACGAGATGTGCGAAACACTGAGAACGCTCTGGGATATGGAAAACTGAAACAGGGGGAACAGTAATGGAAAACGCAATAGAAATAAAGGGATTAACAAAGAAATACAGGGATTTCAGGCTGGGTGAGATAAACACCGTTATACCCTGTGGATTTTCAACAGCCCTCATAGGCTCCAACGGTGCAGGCAAGACCACGCTTATAGATGTTCTGTGCGGCGTTACGGGCAGATCAGGGGGCACGGTAAAATATTTTGATAAGTACAACGATATCGACGATCCTGCGCTTCGCAATATGATAGGCTACTGTTCTTCGGCGAATTTCTTCCCGCTGGACTGGACGCTCAGAACGATAGCTGCTTCTATGGAGCTTGCATTCGATAATTTCAATAAGGATAAATACACCGCGCTGTGCAAAAGGCTTGAGCTGGGCGATCCGTGGTCGGGCAGACAGAAGACACTTATGAAGATGTCTGACGGCAACAAAATGAGAGCCGCAATTGCAGCAGTATTTGCAAGGGATACAAAGCTTCTCGTCCTCGATGAGCCTGCATCATCACTTGATCCTCTTGCCCGCGATATACTCTGTGAGCTTTTCAGAGAATATCTTGCCGAAGGCGAGGGAGAGCGCAGCATACTTTTCTCCACCCACAATATTTCCGATATGGAATTTGCCGTTGATAACGCGGGCTTCATGCACAAAGGAAATATATACGAGCAGGGAACAGTGGAGGATCTGAAGGAAAAGTATATTATCGTCCGCGGTGATGAGCGTTCCGACAAGAAAGCAAGGGAACTTATGTATTCATGTGTCGGCACAGG
>CAMHMM010000296.1 GCA_946186215.1 uncultured Ruminococcus sp.
GAGTCTATCCGTGAGCTTATCGACCTTCCCGATCCTGTGGGAATGATAGATTCAGGAAGCGTGCGCCCCAACGGTCTGCGCATAACCAAAACGAGAGTGCCTCTGGGCGTTGTAGCCATGATCTACGAGGCTCGCCCCAATGTTACTCCCGACGCGGCTACACTGTGCCTTAAAACAGGCAATGCAGCCATACTGCGAAGCGGCAAGGAAGCGTTCAACAGTTCAAAGGCTATCGTTGATATAATGCGCGAGGCTGTGAGCCGCTGCGGTTTTGACAGGGATGTTATCCAGATCGTCACCGACACTACAAGGGAATCCTCCACCGCGCTGATGAAGTGCAGCTATGTGGATGTGCTCATTCCCCGCGGCGGCGCAGGGCTGATCCGTTCTGTTGTGGAAAACGCGACCGTTCCCGTTATCGAAACAGGCACAGGCAACTGCCACATCTACATCGACAGCTCTGCCGACCTGGATAAGGCTGTTGCTCTTACAGACAACGGAAAGACACAGCGTCCCTCGGTATGCAACGCTCTTGAGACTATGCTCGTTCATTCCGATGTAGCAGAAAAGTTCCTTCCCATGGTAAAGGCAAAGCTTGACGAGCACAGCGTTGAGCTGCGCGGCGACGAGCGCACACAGGCTATCCTCGGCGACTGCGTAACACCTGTTACCGATGAGGATTACGCCACCGAATTCGGTGATTATATCCTTGCGGTAAGAGTAGTTGACAGCATTGATGAGGCTATCGAACACATCGCAAAATACTCCACCGGCCATTCCGAGTGCATCGTTACCAACGATCTGGCAAATGCGGAAAAATTCAAGGCAGAAGTGGATTCCGCCTGCGTTTATGTCAATGCATCCACACGCTTCACCGACGGCGGTATGTTCGGCTTCGGTGCCGAGATCGGCATTTCCACCCAGAAGCTCCATGCAAGAGGCCCTATGGGACTGTATGAGCTTACATCAAACAAATACCTTATCGACGGCAACGGACAGATAAGATAAAACAGAACTGGAGCAAGTATTAATGAAAATAGTAGCAGTTGGTCTTGGACTTATCGGCGGTTCCCTTTGCAAGGCGATAAAAAAACATACCAACCATCTTGTAGGCGGTATAGATATCGACAGAAAGGTGGTAAAAATGGCGCTTTCTCAGGGCGCTATCGACTATGAGGCCAAGGATGTATCCGAGGCGGATGTCACCATCGTTTCCCTGTTCCCGCCCACGATAATCGAATTTATAAAGGAAAATGCGGATGTATTCAAGGAAGGGAGCATCGTCATCGACTCAGGCGGTATAAAAAAGGCCATAGTCGATGAGGTAACCCCCATTCTTGCCGAAAGAGGCGTTACATTCATAGGTGTTCACCCCATGGCAGGCCGTGAATTTTCCGGCTTTGAGTATTCTCTCGACAATCTCTTTGACGAGGCAAGCTTTATTATGACTCCCCTGCCCGACACCCCGAAAGAGGAGATACACATTATAGAGGATCTGGCAATGTCCATCCACTTCAAGAAGGTGGTAAAAACCTCCCCCGAGGAGCATGACAGGATAATCGCCTTTACCAGCCAGCTTGCCCATGTAGTGTCAAACGCCTTCATCAAGAGCCCCACACATCAGGAGCAGCTTGGCTTTTCCGCAGGCTCCTTCCAGGATCTCACAAGAGTTGCAAAGCTCAATGAGGATATGTGGACACCGCTTTTCATCATGAACAAAAAGGCGCTGTGCTATGAGATCGACTTTATAATGGAAAGATTAAAGGAATACCGAGACAGCATAGAATCCGAAGACAGCGAAAGACTGCATCAGCTTCTGCGCGAGGGCAGAATCCTCAAGGAAAACACACCTGTTATGTAATAGGAGTATTTATGTATATTCTGCTTGCGATAGTCTTTGCAGCCGGAGCATTCTATTATTTCTCAAAGGCTGCAGATATCATGAAGAACAAAAAGGATAATGACGATAAGGACAAATAAACATTGCTGATAAAACAAATGATCGGAGAGTTTAAAAAATGGCAAGATTAATGCTTGGAAATCAGGCAGTGGCAAGAGGACTGTATGAGGCCGGCGTAGATGTGGTCTCCTCATATCCCGGTACTCCCAGCACGGAGATAACCGAATTTGCCGCAAAATACGATGAAATGCATTCCGAATGGGCTCCCAACGAAAAGGTAGCCTGCGAGGTTGCAGTCGGCGCATCCATAGGCGGAGCACGCTCATTCTGCGCAATGAAGCATGTCGGCCTCAATGTGGCTGCCGATCCCCTTTTCACCGCTTCCTACACGGGTGTAAACGGCGGATTCGTTATCGGTGTCGCAGATGATCCCGGTATGCATTCATCACAGAACGAACAGGACAGCCGTCACTATGCCATCGCATCAAAGGTTGCAATGGTAGAGCCCTCGGATTCGGGCGAGTGCAAGGAATTCACCAAGCTTGCATACGAGCTTTCGGAAAAGTTTGACACGCCTGTTATCCTGCGCCTTTCCACAAGAGTTTCCCACTCACAGTCGGTAGTGGATGAATGCGAACGCATCCCTCACGATACGGGTAAATACGAAAAGAACCCCGCCAAGTATGTTATGATGCCTGCCTATGCAAAGCCAAAGCATATCATGGTGGAGGAGCGCACGAGAAAGCTCACGGAATACTCTGAAAACTGCCCCTTCAACAAGGTGGAGATGAACAGCACGGATATCGGCATCATCACCTCGGGCATCTCCTATCAGTACGCAAAAGAGGCTCTCGGCGACAAGGCAAGCTACTTAAAGCTCGGTCTTATCAACCCCATGCCCGTACAGCTGATAAAGGACTTTGCCGCTAAGGTAAAGAAGCTGTATGTAATCGAGGAGCTTGACGATATAATCGAAACACACTGCCGCAAGATCGGTCTTGATCCCATAGGCAAAGAGCTTTTCACATATATCGGGGAGTATTCCCAGAGCCTTATCAAGGAAAAACTTCTCGGCGAAAAGGATGAATTCGTGGAGTACGGCTCGGAAGTTCCCGTTCGTCCTCCCGTAATGTGTGCGGGCTGCCCCCACAGAGGCCTTTTCTATGTTCTCAAGAAGCTGGGCGTTATGGTAAGCGGCGATATCGGCTGCTACACACTCGGCGCGGCTGCACCCCTTTCCGCAATGGATACAACAGTCTGTATGGGAGCTTCCGTGAGCGGACTTCACGGCTTCAATCTCGCCCGCAAGGGTGAATATGAGGGCAAGGCCATAG
>CAMHMM010000297.1 GCA_946186215.1 uncultured Ruminococcus sp.
AGCGGGTTGGCTGTCTTTGCCTCGGTGAGGGCTGTGATTATCCTGCCGGGCATCGCGCCTATATAGGTCTTTCTGTGCCCTCTTATGTCGGATTCATCGCGGACTCCGCCCAGCGCTATGCGCACATATTTGCGCCCCAGGGACTTTGCGATGGATTTCGCAACGGATGTCTTTCCCACTCCGGGAGGGCCGTAAAGGCAGATTATCTGTCCCTTTGTCTCGGGTGCCAGCTGCTTTACTGCGATTGTTTCCAGTATTCTCTGCTTTACCTTTGTAAGGCCGTAATGGTCGCGGTCGAGCTGTCTGAGCACCTTTACCGTGTCGGCCTTTTCCTTTGAATAAACGCCCCACGGAAGGTCGAGAACTGCATCCAGATATGTCTTTATAACAGATGTTTCGGGGGATGCCGAAGGCAGTGCATAGAGCCTGTCTGCCTCTTTGAGGAGCTTTTCCTCGCTCTCCTCGGAAAGGTGGAGCTCGGTTATCCGCCTGTGGTATTCCTCTGCCTCAGCGGATGCGCTCTCGCCCTCGCCCAGCTCGTTTTCTATCGCCTTGAGCTGCTCACGGAGGATATATTCCTTCTGACTGCGGTCCATCTGCACCTTGAATTTATCCTGTATCTCATTCTGCAGCGAGAGTATCTCGGATTCCTCATTGAGCATTTCGATGAGCAGCGTTATCTTCTCGATTATCCCGTTTGCCTCCAGAAGCGACTGCTTGTGGTCGGAATCCACGGGAAGCGAGACTGCTATATTGTCGAATATATTTTCCAGATCCTTTGAGACCATAATGGATTTGATATATTCATGAGGCATACGGGGCATCTTCACCGCATATGCGGAAAATGCGCTCTTTATCTCGCGCAGCAGTGCCTCGCGGTGCTCGGGTGTCAGCTTGTCATGCTTTACCGCAAGCTTTCTCACCGTCACCCTTGTGTAGGGCAGATCGCCCTCTATCTGATGCTCCTCCAGTGCCCTTGCCTTGAAAAGGCCTTTGAGCACAGCCTTTGCGCTGCCCCCGGGCACACGCAGGAACTGCTCCACCGCAGCAACTACGCCTGTATCAAATATCCTGCTCTCATCCTCATCATCTGCCTGACAGGTGACGAAGATCTGCTTGTCGCTCTCTGCGGCGGCATACAGGGCTCCCACCGCCTCGGGGCGGGAGATCTCCAGATGCATCACCACATCGGGGAACAGCGCCGCCCCTGTGAGGATGAGCAAGGGATAATCAAATGTTCTTTTCCTTGTTTTCTTTTCTGTTACCTTTTTTTCTTCCATTTTCTACGCCTTTCGGGACAGCATCCCTGCCGTTCCCGTATATAAATTTCCACCGTGCGCCGCCCGTTGAAAGGGGCGTGTTCAGCGAATCACACCTTCTGTCTGTATGAGCAGTACTCACATTCCAGATATCCGCCGCGGGATATGAAGGTCTTGGGCAGGTAGCGCTCCCGCCTTGTTATGCACTTTGCATTCGGGCAGGAAACGCCCTCATGCTTTTCACCCTTAAGAAGCTCGCTGCCTCTTTTCGGGTCTCTGAGCACTGTGAGTATCAGTGCCATTCTTGCGTACAGGCCGTACTTTGCCTGCTTGAAATAAAGAGCTCTGGGATCGTCGTCCACATCCATGGAGATCTCATCGACTCTTGGCAGCGGGTGGAGAACTATCAGATCGTCCCTGCCCTTTGCCATTTTCGCGGGATCGAGGGTATAGGCGTTTTTCAGGCGCTCATACTCTGCCTCGCTGGAAAAGCGCTCCTTCTGCACTCTTGTCATATAGAGCATATCGAGGCCGCCGATGGCATCCTCGAGGGATGGGTTCTCCTCATATGCACAGCCTGCCGCGTCGAGCATCTCTTTTATATATGCGGGCATACCCAGCTCCTCAGTGGAGATGAGCACAAATCTTATCCCCTTGAAACGGCACAGGGCGTTGCACATTGAATGTACCGTGCGTCCGTTGAGCAGGTCGCCGCACAGGCCAATGGTAAGATCGGTGAGCCTGCCCTTTTCCCTGTAAAGGGTGAGCATATCGAGAAGTGTCTGTGAGGGGTGCAGGTGCGAGCCGTCGCCCGCATTTATTATGGGGCAGTCCGCCGTGAGCGCCGCAGCCTTTGCCGCGCCCTCCTCGGGGTGCCTCATTACAAGTATATCAGAATAGGATGAAACTATCTTAGTGGTGTCTTTTAAGTTTTCGCCCTTTGCCACCGATGATGTGGCAGGGTTGTCAAAGCCGATCAGTGCGCCGCCCAGCTTGAGCATTGCCGCCTGGAAGGACATCTGCGTTCTTGTGGAGGGCTCATAGAACAGTGTTGCCATTACCTTTCCCGCTGCGGCACTTGAATACTTCTCCGGAGCATCGTAGATATCCGAAGCGAGCTTTACCACATCGAGCCACCAGTCCGTTCCGTAATCGGTAAGGTCTATCACATTTGTAAATTCCGATCTCAGCATTATTATTCCCCTTTCGGCCATACATATACATACTTTTTAATAATATCACATCCCGACAAAATAATCAAGTGTTTTTTTATGAATGGCCGGTAAGACCGGCAGCTGCCCGTAGGCTTAATTGCGGGTAACGCTCATTTGCGGCTCGGGACTCTCATTTCCGCATATAGATCCTGCGCCCAACCGGTCGGCAAGGCCGACAGCTACCCGGCAGGCTGAGCCTGCACCCACCCGTATGCTTAATTACGGGTAACGCTCATTTGCGGCTCGAAACTTTAGTTGAACCCCTCCACCACCGCCAAAGGGCGGCTGTTCCCTCCCCTTTCAGGGTAGGCAAGGCAGGCAGAACCTGCACTCTCCCGTATGCTTAAATGCGGGTAACACTCATTTGCGTCTCGGAACTTTAAGTTCCACAGACAGAGTTCGCGTTCTCCTGTATTCTCGTTTGTGGGAGAATGATCTTTTGTAACTTAAAACCATAGTGGAACCGCTGTTTTAGGTATGACCACTCTAAATGTCTTGCCGTCCCTGAAAGGGGCGGTGCCGAGCATAGCGAGGCGGAGGGGTTGGTCACGACTCATTTGCGGGTCGGAGCTCTCATTACCACAGACAGATCCTGCCCCCTCCCGTACTTTATTTTATAAGGAGCGTTTATTTCATGTCCGAAAAATTAGTATAAAAACTGCACATACGAAAAAGCACTGATTTTTATAATTTTACCCCGTGTAAACATAAAATAATATGATATTTCGCAGTCATTCCACTGTAAAACATCATATTTT
>CAMHMM010000298.1 GCA_946186215.1 uncultured Ruminococcus sp.
ACAACGGCAAAATCGCTTCCCTCACTGTCGGCGATACGCGCCTGCCTTACTATCTGTACTGCCAGCTTGTTGTGAGAAAGTCCCGAGCCGGAGAAAATAGGCAGCTTCTGACCTCTGATAAGCGTCATAAGGGCATCGATGGAGGAGATACCCGTGTTGATGTAGTTTCGGGGGTAGGATCTCATAACGGGGTTCATAGGGCGGCCGTTGATATCGGCAAATTTTTCAGCCTTTATTTTACCGAGACCGTCTATCGGTCTGCCCGCACCGTCAAACACCCTGCCGAGCAGCTCTTCTGAAAGAGCCAGCTCCATGGGCTTTCCGGTAAATCTCGTTTTGGTATTGTCAAGGGAAAGACCCTTTGTTCCTTCAAAAACCTGAAGTATGGCGCGGTTCCCGTCTACCTCTACCACACGCCCCTGTCGCGTAGTTCCGTCGGAAAGGGTGATATCGGCAACCTCATCATATGAGATGCCCCTGACATTTTCCACAGCTATCAGTGAGCCGCTGACACTTCCCAGACCTTTGTATAGAATCATTATGCTCACTCCTGTTCAAGAGCGCTGATAAGCTGTTCGATATCAGCCTCTATCTTGTTGAATTCCGAAAGATCGTTGTTCGGTATCTCATATTTCATCTTGACAAGCACATCGAAAAGTCCCGTTGCGATGATAGAGGAGAACACCACACCCGATGATATGGCGGAAAGTGCCCTGTCATACAGGGAAAGTATAGCCTTCATCATCAAAAACTGCTTTTCAAGGGGCACATAGGTGTCGTCCTTGTGGTAGGCATTCTGCTGTAAAAATCCTACCCTGATAACTCTTGCGGTCTCGATGGTAAGCTTCTGGTCGTCGGGGAGAACATCCGCGCCGATAAGCTTTACGATCTCCATGAGCTTGTTTTCCTCAGCAAGCAGTGATGCGATCCTGCGGCGGTATTCCACAAAGTCGCGGTCAACATTCTCACTGAAAAATTCCGCAAATTCATCAGTATATTCGGAGTAGCTGTCATTCCAGTTTATAGCCGGGTAATGTCTTGCATAGGCAAGGGATTTATCAAGCGCCCAGAAGCAGCGTACAAATCTTTTTGTGTTCTGTGTTACAGGCTCGGAAAAGTCTGAGCCCTGGGGGGAAACTGCGCCTATTACGGTAACGCTTCCCTCATCCGCACCGTAGGGCTTTACATAGCCTGCACGCTCATAGAATGCAGCAAGGCGGGAGGGCAGATATGCAGGAAATCCTTCCTCTGCGGGCATTTCTTCAAGACGGCCACTTATCTCACGAAGCGCCTCAGCCCATCGTGAAGTGGAGTCGGCCATGATAGCGATATGGTATCCCATGTCGCGGTAGTATTCGGCTATGGTGATGCCTGTGTATATGGATGCCTCACGGGCAGCAACGGGCATATTCGAGGTGTTTGCGATAAGTACGGTCCTGTCGGTAAGAGGACGGTTGTTTTTGGGGTCTATGAGCCCCGAGAATTCCTCAAGTACCTGAGTCATTTCGTTGCCGCGCTCGCCGCAGCCTATGTATACGATTATATCCGCATCACACCACTTTGCGAGCTGATGCTGTGTCATGGTCTTTCCTGTGCCGAATCCGCCGGGGACTGCGGCAGTTCCGCCCTTTGCAACCGGGAACATGGTGTCTATGACTCTCTGTCCGGTTATGAGAGGACGGTGTACGGGAAGTCTTCTTTCAAAGGGGCGGGGAGTCTTTATAGGCCAGCGCTGGCACAGGGTAAGCTCGTGCTCTGCACCGTTTTCATCGGTTACACGGGCTATCACATCGTTTATTGTGTACATCCCGTCTGGTGCGGTGTAGGAAACAGCGCCTCTGATTCCGTGGGGGATCATGCAGCGGTGCTCGATAACGCCTGTTTCGGGGCAGACTGCAAAGATCTGTCCGCCTGTGACTTCATCGCCCACAGATACCTTCAGCGAAACATCCCATTTTTTCTTTTCATCAAGATTTGATACATCGCAGCCCTCGGAGATATATGCGCCGTCGATAGCTGCGATATCCCGCAGGGGGCGTTCGATACCATCAAATATATTTGAGATTATTCCGGGACCCAGCGTAACGCTTACGGGTGCTCCGGTGCCCTCTACAGGCTCGCCCGGCTTCATTCCCGTTGTGACCTCATAGACCTGTATGGTGGTCTCGTCGGCATCTATGCCTATGACCTCACCTACAAGGCGCTTGTTTCCCACATTGACCTTTTCAAGCATTGAAAAATCATGGGTGTTCCTGACCTTTACAACAGGTCCGTTTATCGAATATACGGTGTTCAAATCAAATCGCCGCCTTTAATATGATCAGTGTATCACAGTTCCGGACAGGTCACGGAATTTCAGATCAAGAGTGTGATCGTCGATGATGCCGGTGTCGGGGTAACAGATGCAGAATCCGCCGAATTTGATGGATGTGTCCTGCTCTATTTTTGCGCCGCAGCTTCCGAGCCTGTCTGCAAGCCGCATATCCGCAGGGGAGAGACAAAGCGTAGCGCCGCTCAGATCGCCTGCCGCAAGGATATCCGAGATCAGCTTGTTCTCGTATCCCGCACACTGCACATAGGCTCTGAGCTTGTCTGCGACCTTTTGGGAAAGCTCGGCTTCAAGCTCGCTGCGTCTTCTGAGGACAGCCTGCTTTGCTTCAAGGGAGGCTTTGGATATCCTTCTCTTGCTGTTGTCGTCGCTTTTTCCTGCGCTCTCGGCTGCAGCGCGTTCCTGTTCGTCGCTGATCTGTTTTTTCACAGCGGATAATATTTCATCGCTCAGTGCTCTTGCACTGTCAAGGATCTCTCTGATCCTTTCATCGGTCTGTGCATTGACAGCCGCTGTAAAACCCTCAAGCTGCTTGCTGCTCATGATAACCTCCGATCATAACTCTATCCCTACGGCTTCCTTGACATATCTTGATATGGACGCTGTAACATCCACTCCCGCGTGTCTGTCGGGTATCTCCGATATGACGGGAGAGGGGCGTTCAAGCTTCAGGGCATTTACCTCAGGCTCGATAAGGGAGATGAGCTTTTCTGTCATCAGAATGACAGCTACATCCTCCTTGTCCATTGCCTGCATCAGGGCGCTGAGAGTCTCCTCCCGTTCATGTACGAGCACGCCGTCGATACCTGCGAGCCTCATACCCGTAAGCGTGTCTATATTGTCGCTTATGCAGAAAAATTTCACACAAATCACTCCCCCAA
>CAMHMM010000299.1 GCA_946186215.1 uncultured Ruminococcus sp.
CGCATCCCAAAACTGCTTAGTCTGCGCTTTTTTTGCTTAAGTGTGCGCTTATGCCCTGAAAGGGGAGGTGCCGAGAGTAGCGAGGCGGTGGGGTTGGTTACGGACAAACTGTCTGTTGCCTTTTTACATTTTAAAGTTCCGAGCCGCAAATGAGCGTTTCCATGCAAAATAGCGCGCGGGTAACAGCGGCGTTTCGCCGCAAATTTCATTGACAAAATATTATTTTTATGGTATATTACTACTATAATCGGGTTTAATGACCGGAAGGAGAATATTAAATGAGCATACAAACAAGTAAAACAATATTGAAGGTCTTTGGGATCATCGGAATAATTTTCGGAGGCCTTACAAGTTTCGTTTCCATTTTCTTACTGCTTGGCGGAGGTGTAGTCAGTCTGGGAAACGGAGATGAATCTTACGCGGTCGGTGCTCTTATTTTGATACTGGGGATCCTCACTCTGATATCGGGACTGATCACACTGGCTCAGGGTATCTGCTCCTACAACGCATCCAAGGACAGCTCCAAGATCAAGCCCGCCTGGATATTCGCTATAATCGGTATGGTTGCAAACGGTATTACTCTCATAAGCAGCATAAGCAATGACAGTGGGGTATTCAGTGCGATAATTTCACTCGGAATATCCGTCGTATTATTTGTAGCCGCAAATACCATAA
This sequence comes from uncultured Ruminococcus sp., assembly GCA_946186215.1. Taxonomy (GTDB): domain Bacteria; phylum Bacillota; class Clostridia; order Oscillospirales; family Ruminococcaceae; genus Huintestinicola. The sequence continues at coordinate 676 of CAMHMM010000299.1, forward strand.
AGAAAAATGACTGATGACTGACGGCCGGATATCTGTAATACATCACCGTTATCCGGATATATCAGAACTGCCCGGGCAGCTTCTTCTCGCTTTTTCTATATGATGCAATAAACGCCGTTCTTAATGGATGATTCGTTAAGAACAGCGTTTTTGTTATATCCCGGCACGGTCAAGCACCCGAAGCTTTTATGCCAGTGGTTTATCTCCGATAAATTCACTGCGCCGCCTCCGCGGAATGCGGGGACGGCGCAGTGCAGAAAGGTCTATTAAAATGGCGGTGTCTGCATTGATTGATACAAGGCCGTATCAGGCAGTCATATAACTGCTCTTACGATGCTCTTGATGCCCTCAAGGGTAAGTGAGCCTGTGGAAAGAACGGAGTAGGAATAGCCGCCCTTTGTCCATGTTGCTATATAGTAATCATTGCTGTTGAAGCCCTGAATGCCCTTGAGAGTAACCTTTGTGCCGTTGATCTTCCAGGACTTTGTGGTGATATCAGCGCTGCCCTTTGCCTTGCGGACTGCGATCTGATTGCCCTTCTTATTGGAATATCTGAGCTCGCAGATATTGCCGATGATCTGGCAGCCGTCATAGCTGTAGCCGCCAATGACATAGCTGGGTGTGCTGAAGCCGAGGCCTGCGGAATAAGCAGGATCGTTATTCTTTACGGTTGCAGGTCTGTAGGTCGTGGTGGTGTAGTTGACTGTGGGCTTCTTCTGGAGGGTGTAGTTCCAGCCGAGGTTTATATAGCCGCCGCCGGTGTATGCAAAGTAACCGATGGAGCTGTTGTAGTAAACTGCGCCGTAGTAGTAATCCTGACCTACATAAACATCCTTGCTGTATATGTTGGTATTGGTATTGGTATATACATAATCGTTATAATCATTATAATTGTAGGAGTAGTTGTAGTTTGTAGTATAGTCATAAACATCGTAGCTGTCGGTATATACATTATAGCTCTCTATGCTGTAGCCGTTATCATAAAGGATGTATCCGTCATCGTCGTCGTCATCCCATACATTTCCGAATTCGTCAATATAAGTTGTTGCGCCTGCCATTGCGGAAAATGCGGATACTGCAAGAATAGATGCCATTGCTGCTGCGATTGTTCTGATAGTTTTCATTTTGTTTTCCTCCGTTAGCGATGATCGCTTTTTTATTTTTTCGGGGCTCTTTCTGCCCTTCTGTCTCTTTAACCGATGTTCTCGAAAAAAAGGACCAAAAAAATAAAAAATTTTTCCGGGCGGCGAAACGCCGCTGTTACCCGTACTCTCATTTGAACGGAAGCGCTTATTCGTGGCTCGAAACTTTTAAGTCTGCTATTTTTTCCACTTAATCCGGTCGGTAAGGCTAAGTGTAAAATAGTAGTAGGTATAATAGTTCCGAGCCGCTATTGAAAAGTTACTCGCAAATTAGCATACGGGTAACTGCGGGCTTTGCCTGCCGCCAATTGACAGCACTGAGATGCTGTGCTATAATTGATGTTAACATGATCCGGAATTTAGAGGAGCGGCAGGTATGTTAGCATATTATTTTTATCCTTTTGAACCCAATAACAATGTTCGTGAATACACCAAAGAGCAGCTTATGGATCCCCGAACTGTGGAAATTCTTTTTAATTACTGCCAAATACTCGAAGCATATATCACCAAACAGGGCTGGGCTTTTCTGATCGATCATTACGGATACGAGAAGTTATATGAGATCGATAAGATCAGCGGCTGGTATGATGCTGATACACTGGAAGAATATAAAGAATGGATCGGGTATAAAATAAGCATTTCCGAAGATGAATAGTACAAATTCCGATCAGGGGAGGCAGAGCAGGGTGATCACAAAGCATGTCGTTGTACTGCCATACGATGAACAATGGAGCCAGGATTTTCTTAAAATAAAAGCAGAACTATCCAACGCTCTTGGCCGGCTGCCCACAGGAATTGAACATGTAGGCAGCACTTCTGTGCAGGGGCTGTCCGCAAAACCGATCATTGATATTGATGTTGTCATTAAGGATTACTCTGAATTTGAAAATGTCAGATCTGCGCTGGAGAAAACAGGTTACCGCCATGAAGGTGACCTTGGAATAATCGGTCGGGAGGCATTCAAATATGACGGCAAGGAGCACTTAAGAAAGCATCATTTATATGTGTGTCCGGAGGATTCGCCGGAGCTTAGGCGACACATTGCATTCAGAGATTATCTCCAGACTCACCCGGATGCTGTGCGTGAATACAGCCGTATCAAAGAAGAAGGTGCAAAACTGTATCCCTATGATATAGAGGGCTATATTGAGCACAAATCTCCGTTTATCGAGAAAATCTATGCAGAAATAGGAATATTGTGATCCCGGTTTATCCGGACAGTCAGAACAGATAAATGCCCCGAAGCGTTTCAAATGCACTTCGAGGCATTGTATTTTTTCAACTGACAAGATAAATCAGAAGTTATCTATCTAATATAAATCGAGCAAGTTCTACATTGCCGTCCATTTCAGTTGATTCGATATGAAATCCGCATTTTTCAGTGTAG
>CAMHMM010000300.1 GCA_946186215.1 uncultured Ruminococcus sp.
GAGCTTATATCTCCGCCGTAGTACGCTACCTGTTTTACTGCACTCGAGCTCAGGTACATATATTCCTCGGAGGTGGTGAGAAATACCGTTTCCAGCTCTTCACTGAGCTTGCGGTTGATAAGCGCCATCTGGAATTCATACTCAAAGTCAGTCATAGCACGCAGGCCTTTTACGATGGCGCTGGCGTTATGCTCCTTAGCGTAATTCACGATAAGCCCCGTGCATATATCCGCTTCCACATTGGGCATATCGGCAGTGATGCGCTTTATCATGGCGATTCTCTCATCCGGGGAGAAGAGCGGCTGCTTCTGCCCGTTTACGCCCACAAGCACGATCACTCTGTCAAACAGCCCCGATGCACGCCTTATTATATCAAGATGACCGAGAGTTACCGGATCAAAGCTTCCCGGACAGATCGCTGTTCTCATCAGTTATACCTCCGTCAGCGGTATCTTGTATACCGTTGTTTCTATTTTTCCGTAGCGATAGGTCTTGTGTTTTTTCATTTTTCCTACCTCATCAGGCAGGACAAGCCCTCTTTCATGCTCGCAGACGATGATCCCGCGTTCGGACATTTTAGGCTCGAGAAGCGGCAGTGCCTTTTCGATAAGCCCCTGTCTGTAAGGGGGATCGAGCAGTGCAATGTCAAAGGTGAGCCTTGCCATCCTGAGAAAATCGATGCTGTCAGACTGGGTGAAGCTTGCCTTGTCATTCATTTTGCAGGCGATGACATTTTCCTTCGCACAGTTTATGGATTCCGATGATATATCCACAAAACGGCATTCTCTTGCGCCGCGGGAGATGGCCTCAATGCCCAGCTGTCCCGAGCCGCAGAAAAGATCGAGGACTCTTGCCTCGTCAAGATCGAACTGTATTACCGAAAAAATGGCTTCCTTTACCATATCGGTGGTGGGGCGGATATCCTCACCCTCAAGTGTCTTTAGTTTTCTTCCTCTTGCTGTTCCTGTTATAACACGCATTAGTCTGCTCCTTTATTTTCTTTTAAGAAAAGGCTCCAATACCGTCAAAGCCTCTTTATATGCTTCAAGATCTGCATATCCGCCGGAAAGCTTCTGCTTTATATGAAATCTTTCAGATACAAGACGGTATTTAGCTTTGTGTTCTGTTCTGTATTCTGTGATCTCGCCGATTTTTTCCGAGCCCATAAGTATATCGCAGGGAACGATATTTGCATAGCCGTATTCACAGTCTATACCGCAAAGCTCTTTACAAAGCGGGCAAACAAAAATATAGTTTGCTGCAGCTGTGAGCACAAATTCATTTTCCTCACTGCATTCCGGACAGAGCTGTTTTACGGTGTGGATGGTATTTGCATTATCCTTCTCTGTGGACATAGCTGTAAAGCTCCTCTGCAACTGACATCGGCACCTTGATTGCCGATGCTATCTCCTCGGCGGAAGCGGCGCGGAGCCGTTCGTCGGTACGAAATTTTTCCAGAAGTGCCTGTGCTTTCTTTACTCCTATGCCCTTTACTGATGTAAAGCCTGTGGCTACGGATGATTTTCTGTGCTTAGACCGCTGGTAGGTTATGGAAAAACGGTGTACCTCATCCTGTATCCTTGTGACGAGCATAAAAGCGGACATAGTCTGTGAAATTGATATCTCACCGCCGGAGGATGTTATTGCCCTTGTGCGGTGATTGTTGTCCTTTACCATGCCGAATATGGGAAGGTCTATGCCCATCTCCGCCATGACTTTTTTTACGCCGTGCAGCTGATTATCGCCGCCGTCGAGCAGGATAAGATCGGGCAGCCGCCTGAAGCCCTCGTCTGTTTCATTTTCGTCAAGGTAATGACTGAAACGCCGCCGCAGTACCTCCTGCATACAGGCAACATCGTTCTGTATCAGGTTTTCCTTTATCGAAAAGCGCTTGTAGTGCTTTTTTGAGGGACGGCCGTTTTCAAAGACGATCATTCCCGCTACCATATCCACCGAGCCCAGATTTGAAATATCGTAGGATTCGATGTACAGCGGAGTTTTTTCAAGCCCCAAAAGCTTTGCAAGGTCTTCAAGAGCGTTTATTTCCCTGCCCGTGCGCCCAACCTTGATCGACATATAATCCTCGGCGTTGCGCTTTGCGATCTCCGCCAGACGCATATACCGCCCTTTCTGCGGTACGATGATATCAACGGTGTGTCCCGAGCGTTCACGCAGGAGAAGCTCTATTTCTGCCGATGTATCGCCGAGCCCGGGCACCACCACATTGCGGGGTATCTCGCGCATACCTGTGTAGTACTGGGTGATGAATTCCTCGAGCATTGCATCCTCTGCGGCTTCCTGCCCGAGAAAATACTCTGCCCTGTCAAAGAGCCTGCCGCCGCGGTACATTATCACAGCAGCACAGGCATCGCCGCTGTTTCGCGCAAGGGCGACAACATCGGAATCGGGCAGATTTTCTTCGATTATGTTCTGATCGTCCGCCGCACGCCGTACAGCATTTATCCTGTCCCGCAGGAGTGCCGCACGCTCAAAATCAAGCTCCTCTGCGGCCTGCTCCATCTCTGCGGTCATGCGCTCCACGGAAAGCTGTGAGCCTGTCTTTATGTATTCCTTGGCCTCTTCGATTATTTTTGCGTATTCATCTGCACTTATCTTTCCGAGGCACACGCCCATGCACCTGTTTATGTGGTAATTAAGGCACGGCCTGCCCTTGCCGATGTCACGGGGAAATACCCGTTTGCAGTCGGGAAGTCTGAAAACCTGTGAGACCTCCTCAGCGGTGCGGCGGGCAACGAATGAGCTGGTATAGGGGCCGAGAAGCTCGCCCGTTTCGGGCTTTTGCAGCTCGCCTGTTATCCGCGAAAAGGGTGGGGGAGATATCCTGATATAGGAATAGCCCTTGTCGTCCTTGAGCAGGATATTGTATTTCGGGGAATGCTCCTTTATCATGGAGCATTCGAGCACCAGAGCCTCATATTCGGACTTGGTCACGATAAAATCGTAGTCGTACACATTTTCCACCATTGCCGCTACCTTCGGCAGATGGTTGGGCGTTTTGGCAAAGTAGGATGATACGCGGTTGCGCAGATTTTTTGCCTTGCCTATGTAGATGATATGTCCTGTTTCGTCCTTCATCTGGTACACGCCCGGGGACTGGGTAAGCAGATAGGTCTTTTCCCGCAGATATTCAAGTCTGGGATTGGACATGGCGTTCACCTCTCCGGCAGGGCAGTATCAACTAA
>CAMHMM010000301.1 GCA_946186215.1 uncultured Ruminococcus sp.
GGCATGGGCGGTATGTATTGATAAACGCACACCCGTGAAAATAGCTTCCCCGCGGTCATCAGATCGCGGGGAGTTCTGTTTTGCGCTTAATTTTATTTGTGTGACAATATGAAGCTCCCCCGCAGGGTTATCTGCGGGGGAGCGAGTTTGATATTGATTATCAGCCTGCGGGTGATGCAAGCGGATTTGATGCAACAGGAGCCATGAGCACCTTTCCTGTGCCTCTGTAAACATTCACGAGGCCTTCACCGGATGCAGCAGAGCCTACGAGCGTCTTTGTGGTGCGCTCAACGGTGAAGTTAAGGCCGGACGACCATGCGATGGCAAAATTGCCGTCGATCTTTATCTGGTCGTTTTCAAGCTCAACAACGATAAGCTCTTCCTTGGGAACAGGGCTTTCCAGAACAGCGACACCGCTTCCTCTCAGGCAGCTGTTGAAAAGGCCTTCTCCGCCGAGCATAGCCGAGGAAACATTTGAACGCATAACGACTTCCATATTCACAGAGTCATTGCAGGCGAGGAAAAGTCCGTCCTCTATGACCAAAGAGCCGCCCCATTCAGCAAGATCTACCAGCAGTATGTGCTTGTAGGTGGGTTCGAGGACAAGCGTTCCTGTGCCCACATATTTGGGCTTTACGGCAGTTTCGCCCGTGGCCTTGCTGCTGACGAACTTTTTGAGCATATCTCCTGCGCCCTTGATATTCGTCTGCGCTTCGATATTGCCTGCAAACCACTGCATTGCTCCGGCCTGGATTACAACGCCGCTTCCGTTCAGCTCAGCTATGACCTGACGCTTGCGAACGCCCATCTCAGCGGAATAAAACGCTGTGGCAGCGGTCGCGGGAGTGACCGAGAGATCACGGGTGTACTCGAGAACAGAAAAACATCCTGCTTTCTCGGTGATACGGTGCGCCGCAGTGTCCTGATAAATGTTGGATCTTACCATAATGCCCTCCTTATTTACAGGGGATAGCTCCCCGGATTAACGAGATACTGTTATTCATCCTCGGCATAATCAGAGTTTATGCTTTCAAGCTGATCATAGAAGGTCTCATCCTTCTTGGCAACATTTTCCGGATGGTATGTGGTGACAATGGTGGCAACAAGCTCTCTGATGGTCGGCTTATTTGAATATGCCACATACATGAGCTTGTATAGGTTTACGAAGAATTCATCTACCTCAAAGGGGATAGGCTGACCGATATGTATCATCTTGTTGCTGGTCTTTTTAAGTCCTTCCTCGGCCATGAGCTTTTCCTCATAGAGCTTTTCACCGGGGCGCAGGCCTGTGTATTCTATCTTGATATCAACATCAGGCTTGAAGCCGGAAAGCTTTATAAGGTTGCGGGCGAGGGTGTCGATCTTCACGGGGCTTCCCATATCGAGAACAAATATCTCGCCGCCGTGAGCGAAGGTGCCTGCGAGCATAACAAGGCTTACAGCCTCGGGGATTGTCATGAAATAACGGATGATATCCGGGTGTGTGACAGTAACGGGGCCGCCGTGCTCGATCTGTTTTTTGAAGATGGGGATAACGGAGCCGTTGCTTCCGAGCACATTACCGAAGCGCACTGCAACGAATTCAGTGTGTATATCTGCGGGATTGAACTTAACAGGCGGATGATCCTGTGAATGGGTGAAAAGCTGAGGTATCTCGTCGGCCTTTCCCTGCTTTATCTTTTCGTCAAAGCTCTGTATTATCATCTCACAGAGGCGCTTGCTGGCACCCATGATGTTCGTGGGGTTCACGGCCTTGTCTGTGGAGATGAGCACGAACCTGCTGCAGCCGTGTATCATAGCGGCATATGCTGTCTTGTATGTGCCTATGGCGTTGTTCTTGATTGCCTCACATGGGCTGTCTTCCATAAGTGGAACATGCTTGTGGGCGGCTGCGTGATAGACGATATCAGGGTGGTAGATGGCAAACATCTGGAACAGCTTGCGGCTGTCGCGGACTGAGCCGATAAGCGTTACAAGGTCAAGATCGGGGTACTTCTCACGAAGCTCAAGCTGTATGGAATATGCATTGTTCTCGTAAACATCGAAGATGATGAGCTGTTTCGGCGAGTGTGCGGCGATCTGTCTGCAAAGCTCGCTTCCTATGGAGCCGCCGCCGCCTGTTACGAGCACCACCTTGTCGCTTATGAACCTGAATACCTCTTCATTGCTTGCGACAAAGGGCTCTCTTCCGAGAAGATCCTCAACAGAGACCTCCTTCATGTTGCTGATGGAGACCTGACCGAGCATGAACTGATACATACCGGGAAGGCTCATGAGCTCGCAGTCGGTCTCGCTGCATATATTGAGGATATTGCGCTTTTCATCGGGAGTAGCCGAAGGGATAGCAAAATATATCTTCTTTATGTTGTATTTTTCTACGGCACTCATGATATCATCTGTGCCGCCCTCGATAGGTACACCGTCGATAAATCTGCGCCATTTGCTGGGATCGTCGTCGATTATGCAGGCTACCTTTTCGGTAAGCTCGGAGGAATTGTTTATCTCACGCACGATCATCTGGCCTGCGGAGCCCGCACCGATGATCATGACATTTGTTTTTTCCTTGCTCGGCAGTCTTTCCTCCAAGTTGTTCCTCAGAAGTGTGACAAATCTGTAGGAAAAGCGGATGCCGATTATCAGTACGAACTGTATAACAGGACCTACAAGGTGATATGCTACGGGCATCTTTCCGAAAAATACCGTGATACCAAAAGAATGGCATATCGCCGTGATCGCTGTGGCGATTATGACCTTCAGCAGCTCTGTATAGCTTGCAAACTGCCATATACTGCGGTACAGCCTGAGAAAAACGAATACAGCAATGACGATCAGGGAGTACACGGGCACGAATCTAAGCCAGTTTGAGGAATAGACATGGTCCATTTTGGAGTATGCGCAGTCAAAACGAAGCCATAGCGCCAGAAGATATGAAAGGTTCACCGCACAGATATCGTAGATCATCAGTATCAGTGTAGTGATCTGCCATTTGTGCATTTTTATTTTGAGGGGTGGCTTTTTTGTGGTGTTATCGGCCATTTAGTTCACCTGTTGTTTAAAGATTAAGTTTATTTTATAGTTATTAATCATACACAATCAAGTATACTATATTTCGTGCAAAATGTCAAGCAAAAACAAAATAAAAAATGATGCACAGTGTTGTGCTACAATAGATATTGGACAAAAAGAGAAAAAGGTTGAGAGA
>CAMHMM010000302.1 GCA_946186215.1 uncultured Ruminococcus sp.
ATGCATATCTCTTGGAGAAGTCGATAGAGTAGCTGCCCTGATTTATAACTGTAGAAAGCTTCTTGGGCTTTGTTGTCTGAGTAGCAGCTGGCTCCTCAAATGAAGGCTCCTCTTCCTCTGCAACGGTAGTTTCTTTCTTTTTCTTCTTCTTGGTGGTAGCCTCGGTGACCTCTTCGTCACCGGGTATCTCCTCAAAGGTAGCCTCAGTTTCATCCTCACCTGCAGTGGTGGTGATTATCTTAGGCTCGGTCGTAGCTGCTGTTGTAGCAGGCATATCGGTGGAAAGATAATCCATATGGATATAGCTTCCGTCGGAGAGCTTGTAGTAATTTGTATCGGTGATCGCTATAACGGATACCTCATCGCCTGCAAAATGCTGAGACATAGGTGTTGAACCGAGAACTGCTCTTTCGCGTGAATAGCAGTTTTCTGTGATGTACATGGTGCCGAAAACGCTTGTTTCCGACCATGTCCTTGCAGCAGGGCCTTCCCCCTCTTCGGAAAACTCTTCCTCGCCCTCATAGCCCTCATTTTCATCTGCAAATGAGATCTCCTCGTGCTCTTCTTCCACCTCGGGCACAGTTGTGTCGGCTGTTGCGGTCGTGGTCTCCGGAGCATCTGTCTCCTCAGGCTCCGGGGCAGTGGTCTCTGCGGCGGTAGTCGTAGTGGTCTCAAGTGTGGGGAGCACTACATCCTCAGTGGTCTTCTGACAGCCTGCAGCGATCAGTGACAGTGCTGCCGCAAGCGCTGCGGCCTTTCGGATCGTCATTCTTTTCATTGATCATTCTCCTTAGATTTCTCTTGATCTTTCATTCTGCATTATCTGTATTCTCAGCCGTAGGATCCGCTGTGATCTTTTCGGCCTTGATCTTCTCGATCTTCATATCCTCCGCGAGTATCACGGAGAAAAGCACATCCTCATATTTTACTTCCGGATGCTCCTCATCCTCGGGGAGATGCCCCACAAGGCTTGTTACAAAAGCACCGATGGTGTCATAATCAAAATCGTCGGGATATTCCAGGCCGAGCCGTTCAAAAACATCCTCGGGATCCGCATTTCCGTCGATTATGAATACATTTTCGCTGAGCATGAAGATATCCTCATCCTCATTGTCATATTCATCCTGTATACTGCCGAAAATCGATTCGACGATATCTTCCATCGTGACTATCCCGCTTGTGCCGCCATATTCATCGACGACAACGGCAAATTGTGTGCGCTGGGCGGTAAATGTCTTGAAAAGCTCATCGCACATACAGCTTTCAGGCACGAACTGTGCTTCTCTGACAAAGCTTTTCACCGAGAATGAAGACATATCGTTCACACCTACAAGGCACAGAAGATCCTTCACATGGATTATGCCCACGATGTGGTCGATATTCTTTTCGCAAACCGGGATCCTCGAAAATCCGCTGTTTATTGCTGTGTAAACGATGTCTGATATATCATCGGAGATATCCACGGCAACAACATCCGTGCGGTGCGTCATTACCTCTTCTACCGCAGTATCATGGAACTCGAACACATTATTGATCATTTCCCGTTCGCTTTCCTCGATACCGCCTGATTCATTGCCTGCTTCGACCATGTGCATGATCTCTTCTTCCGTCACGGGCTCTCTGCGGTTTGCACCGGAAAGGAGCTGCATCAGCGCGGAAAGCGGCATCATCAGCACCTTCAGTATACTTACCGGAACGGCAGAGCCGATCATGACCTTTTCGGCGTTTTCATCCTTTATAAAAAGTCTCGGCATACTGTCTGCGATGCACCATATCAGTGTCCCTGCAGCAAATGAGATCAGCGCCGCGGCGATAAAGCTCGTTCTTCCCCAGGCCAGAATGCCGCAGCAGGCGGCAGCAGCGCAAAGTGCTATGGCATGAAAGGATTTAAAGGTGCTGTCGGTCACGCCCTTGTAAAGATCAGATAATCTCTGCTTTTGTCTGGCATCGCTTCCGATATGGTCTGCCTTGCGTGAAATGATCTCGCTTGCCTGTTCCGTACAGGCAAAATAAGCCGTCAGAAAAACATCGGCTGCGATAACAGCAGCTGCCGTATAATCTGACCATGTCAATAAATTCTGTATCTGACTACTGTCAGGATCCATACAAGACTCCCTTTCAGTTGATAGAAGGGCAGACAGATGTTCTTATGATCTGAAAATGCCCTCTTGCTATTATACTACAAAGAAAAAAATATGTCAACAAAAGGAAAAAAGAGCTTTTAGTTGATATATATAAATTTTTGGACAGGGTTACGCGCCTTGATTGGTAAAAACGTTGCATAGTGGCCAAATTGTAACCGAATTGTAATTACATTGAGCAGCGGCCGGCTTAACGAAAACAGATTTATACGGCATTTCCTCAGTTTTTGTCGTAATTCGGGCGGTATATCCTGTTGTCAAGGCCGAAAGGCTTCTTGTCGGTGATGCTTCCCGGAGCAAGGGATTCGTAGTGATCCTCGCACATATATACCTTTGCATCGATATTGTCAAGGTAGTGGAGAACAAATGCCTCAGCCGTGGCGGGGCAGGTGACTGCGCCGAATTCCCTTGTGCCGTGGTGAGAAAGTATAAGATGTATAAGAAGCTGCACCTTTTCGCTGTTGTAGTTCTTGCTGACGGTAAAGCCTTTGATAAGGGAAGCGCCTAAATAAAGGTGTCCGAACAGTATCCCTGCGGAGGTGAATTCTGCTTCACCCATGTCATCGGTCTTGTATTCCCATAGCTTGCCTATGTCGTGCAGTGCGGCAGCGCAGATAAGAAGCTCTCTGTCAAGATCTGTATATACCTTGCAAAGCGCATCGGCAGCCTTTACCATCCTGTATGAATGATATATGAGCCCGCCCCTGAAATTGTGGTGCATTGAAACAGCGGCAGAGGAAGCGGTATAGGGCTTCTTGTATTTTTCAAGTATCGCTGCTGCAAGCTCCGCAAGGGGAGTATATTTTCCGTCAAAGTCGTCAGAGCAGTCTTTTATAAGGCTTAATATCTCATCAAACATAGCCTCGGTTTCAACAGGAGCGTGCTTGATAAAGTCCTCCGGACGGAGCGTACTGTTGCGCACAGGGACTATACTGTTTATTTTCAGGCTGCGGCCGCCCTGAAATTCGCTGACTGTAACGGATGCATCAACGACAGAGCCTTTGCGGATATCTGAGTTTTCAAGTATGAGCGCTGATGTGTCGAACATCATTGCGGT
>CAMHMM010000303.1 GCA_946186215.1 uncultured Ruminococcus sp.
GGCACATCGTAACGAGGAATTCAAGATATTCCGCGCGGACATCGCCGCAGGAAATGATAAGCTCAACATCGCGGAGCTTTTCGGGAGAATAATAATCCCAAAGTGATTTTGATTCCACATCTGCTACTACGAGAATTTTCATATCTCACCTTCTGTTCAGGTCACGAGATCTATATTGTCATTGAACCATTCCATTGAAGCGATATCGCTTGCCTTCATCTGTGTAAGCTCTGCGGGGATCCCGCTGCGGCGGCTGTATTCCTGTTCCTGTACGATGCCGCGGTCGGAACGGAGCTCACCCGAAAACGGATCCACCGTGCCGTTCATCAGCGCATTCTTGAAGAAGGAAAGCAGCTTCTTTGTCTGATACGGGATATCCGGCACAAGGATATCGACAACTCCTGCCGAAAGACCGAACCAGTAGTTTACAGCCCTCATTTCCGTCATTATCTCCTCAACATTGTATGCGCCGGAAATAACGGACTGAACGATCTGCAGGTAAAATCTTCCCCATACATAGTGGGGTGTGCCGATCAGCCTGTCAGTCTCGCCCAAAGCGTATACACCGGGCTTTCTGCTGGAATTGACATCGGCATATTCGATATCAGCAAGTATTGTGATCCCAAGTTCATCCCACTTACTGCGGCACCCCTCATATGTGCCGTATGCCAGCAGGACACGGCATTCCGGATCAATAAGCGAAACACCTACTGCAAAGGCATTCATGACCGAATAGGATACACTTTCCGCAGATGATGAGATATAGCCTATCTTTATGTCTGCACTGCCGCTTCTGAGCAGGATATCCGCAGCAAGTATACCCATAAGGAATGCCGCCTCATACAGCTTTCCCTGATAGCAGCGCACAGAAGAGATGCTGCTGCCCATGGAGCAGTTGAAAAACTTCACATCCGGATACTGCAGAGCTGATTTAAAGGTCTGCTCCATCATTTCGGGCTTTACTGTAAATATTATCTCGCTGCCGTCCTTTACAGCTCTGTCTATAACATCGCAGACACTTTCTCCGCCGTTCATCACATAGCACGCGGAAACAGCATTGCCGCCGATCATCTCATTGAGATAGAGCCTGCCTGCCTCATGGCTGTCCGTCCATCTGGATTCCTCGATGCCCTTGTCGTAGATAAATGCCGTCCTTATCGGATCATCGGCTGTGTATTTTCTCGGCTGTGCCGTAAAGAGCTCGGAAAGATTCGTATTGAGTATCTTCCCCACATTCCTGCGGCGCATCATCTTGGCAACGCTCGATACCTTGATGGTCTTGGGGAGATCTCTGACATCGCTGTTCATTACTGTGCCGAGCTTCGGAGGATCTGTTTTTTTCGGTGCGGTATCGAAAAACTCTATCCTGTCATCGCTCAGGCTCACCAGTATCTCATCGCGTATCCTGAGGATATTCCTTGAAACGATCTCCTCAGATTCCTCCAGAAGCGCCTTCATGGGAAATATCGTGATATATACAAGAAATGCCTCGGCTATCTTCGGATCATTCTCCGCTCCGGCAATATTACAGAATTTGAAAAACGCTGCCTTCAGATCCCTGCACAGATTGACCGGCCACTTGTGTACAAGATCCTGACCGAGCAGTTCCGCAAGCTTTGCATATTCACCGGGCTCGTTGAACACGATATAGAAATTCTTCGTGACATTATAGAAATCAAGGTATTCAAAATAGACCTTATTTTCCCTTGTCTCCGTTTTTGCGGGGAGTATCCTCGTAACATCTGCGAGGATGAAATCACTGCCGCCGTATTTGGAAACGGAAACTCTTTTGTTGCCCTCCTGAACATAGTAGCGGTTCATGTATTCATAGCACTTGATCGCGTCCCTTATGCCGTTCTGCCTGTAGGACTCATAAAGAGCACGCCACTTTGAAGCGAATTCGCTGGAGCTTTCCAATATCGGCATGAAATTATTCGCAAATGCATTGCTCCTGCTTGCTTCCTTGTTGCCCGTGATACGGTCAAGAGGAAGCTCCATAAGCCCCAGATGGACCTCGCCTGTAGCCTGCTTTATCTCCGCGATCTGGTCGAGAACCGGCAGATAGGGCTGCATACCGTTCTTTATTGCCTCGCGGACGGCACTTTCGCCCAGTGCCTTCGCCGCATTGTATTCGGATACTACTGACATCGTAATACTCCTTTCATACCGCTCAAAGCTCTTTTTTAACAAGCAGCAGCGGTGAACATATGATCGGGTTTTGTGCCCTTTGGGGCTTATCCTTTGTCATACATACAACAGAGCTTTTCTCTGCAGTGTGTCCCTGCTGCTCCATGGCGATTTACTTGACAGTCAAAAAGATCATTCTTTAACAATTATAGCACAGCATATACACAAATGTCAAGCATGTCGGCAAGGCCGGCAGGCAGAGCCTGCACCCTCCCGTACTCTCATTTGAAAGGAAACGCTTATCAGCGCCCGGAACTTTAGTTAACCCCTCCACCACCGCCTTAGGGCGGCGGTCTCCTTCCCATTTCAGGGTAGGCAAGATACTGTACTTTATTAGTTTCCGTATTTCTTCCCGACAGATCGTATTTCACACAAATTTAATATATACTGATATTTTTTACCAAAAATATTTATAAAAGGCTTGCAAAACAGTTCATTTTGTGGTAGAATATATAGTAGATATTTATATGCATCAGAGCTTAGCTGCGCAGCAGCCGCTGATATATCAAACGCTCGGTAAAACGCTTAAACAGCGGCCTGATGTCTGACAGGCGGCAGTCCAGTGCAATGAAATATCAAACCGTATAACGGACACTTAACCAAAGCATTATCCACTCTCTGATAAACAGGAGCCGGTATATAAAATGAATAAAAACAACCTTACAGACGAAAAGGAACAAGAGACCTTTATGACACCAAGGCGAATACGCTATGTCATTGCGACGGCGATCGTCCTGCTCGGTCTTATCGGTGTGTCTGCAGCCTTCGTCCTTCGTGTATACTTCATGACTGAATCAGCCTGCTATAACGACCTTGTAATAGAGACTGAGAATGCCATAGCAGATCTTGAAACGAATCTGAGAAGTGACCGCACGATGCTGCGCGTCATGGCCGGACTTATCGGGAATGCCGAGGACATAAACTCCATCGAAGTCAGCGGTTATCTTTCAAACTACGATGTGAACAGTCTTATAACGCAGATAGGCATAAAG
>CAMHMM010000304.1 GCA_946186215.1 uncultured Ruminococcus sp.
CTTATGCTTCTGCCGTCATAGTTTTTCACATCAACATCTATCACGGTGACCTGGGGAACATCTGCATCGTCTGATGCGCCGTGTATCAGCATATCATCCTCGCCATAATCCACACCGCCGAATTTTTCCGACATAAGTGCGCAGAAGATCTCGTTTACAAAGTCTACGATATTCTGAGATGAACGGAAATTCTTGTTGAGAAGCACATTTGCAGGCACAGTACATCCTTCGGTGTATGGAACGCTGCTTTTCAGGTTGTTCTTGAAAAGCGTAGGTTCTGCCGATCTGAAACGGTAGATGGACTGTTTAAGGTCACCAACTGCAAAGAAATTGCTTCCCGGGCAGTGTGCGCTGCCGCCGTCGGAGAGCATTTTGAAGATAAGCTCCTGTATCTTGGTCGTGTCCTGAAATTCATCCACCATTATAAGGCTGAATCTTTCGGAAAGCTCTTTTGCAAGCCGTGTTTTTGTGATAACGCCGTTTTCGCAGCGGCAGAGAAGCTCGCAGGCGATCTGCTCGGAATCTGAGAAGCCCAGTACATTCTTTTCAAGCTTCATCGCCCTTTCGACCTCAGCCTCACGGTCGAGTATCTCAAAAAGTATTTTGCATATCTCTGCGTGTACGGCATAGTCATTTCTGATATTCTCTTCGGAATAGCCGTATTTTGCTGTAGTTTGCTTGGGCGTTTTGCTCATCTCGACGGTATCGGCGTGATCCTCGCAGATCTCGCGGTATTTGTCACGCATTTTTTTGAGAAGAGCGCTTCCTGAATCTTCATCACCGCCGTTTACGACGAATTTTTTGAAAGTCACCTTATTGAAAATTATCTCGGGGCTGCCGTCTATAACGACCTGCTCTACAGCATTTTTTATGCTCAGATTTTCTTCCGTTAGCGCCTTCATGAGCGAGTCATACTGCTTTCCGGCATCGATCTTATTGCAAAACAGATATTCTATAGCCCTGTCGGATATCTGCGCCGCTTTTTCAAGCTGCTCCTTTTTGAACCTGAGATAGCTTGAATAGATAAGTCCGTCATTTTTATCGGGTGTGCTTTCGTAGAAGCTGATTATCTCCTGCTCCCTTATTTTCGGGAACGGCAGTGCAAGAAAGCTCTTGCGAAGATCCGACAGGAGGCTGACCAGCTTTTCGGAATTTTTCTCCCTCGGCAGGAACATGGTCATAAGCTTTTCCATTTTTTCGGGTTCTTCCGAGAAATATTCCTCGAGCACATCCTCAAATGCCTTGCTCACGATCACGCTTTCATCTTCGGCATCTATGGGAGAAAATCCCGGATCAACGCCCGCTTCACCCGCATTTTCCTTTATGAGCCTGAAGCAGAATGAATGTATGGTGGATATCCTCGCTGCCGAAAGAAGAGATATCTGATCAGAGATATGGTCGGCAAGAGCGGCATCTATCTCATCGGCCGCGGTTATTCTTTCATACTCTTCTTCCAGCTTTTCGGAAAGCTTTGTTTTCATCTGTGCCGCTGCATCCCGCGTAAAGGTAACGATGATCATATTATCAGAGCGGACATTGCTCTGCGGATCGCACAAAAGCTTTACCAGCTTTGCAACAAGAACGGAGGTTTTTCCGCTGCCTGCAGCTGCAGACACGAGCAGGGCGCAACCCTTGGCGTTTATGGCATCATTCTGCTGTTTTGTCCATGTCATAGCTGTCCCTCCATTCTCTCTTTATTTTTTCGTAGTCAAAGTTTGCGCAAAGATCCTGATAATCGCAGCTTTCGCAAAGGGTGAAGGAGCTGCCCTTTATTTCAAGTGGGGCAGCGGGTATCCTGCCCGAGTAGAGATCGGAGCACATCTGCACCAGTTCATCCATTGCCATTTGCTTTATCTTTTCAAAGCCCTCTTCATCTGTGACATTGCTGTTTGCTCCGATAGTGCTGTCGGCTTTGAGCTTTATCGGAATGTATTTTCCAGATGTACCGGCATCTATCTGCTCCATCGCCCTGAGCACATCCGCATCGTTTAAGAGCATCCCGTTCATGCACAGGCTCTTGTTGATCTGTCCCTGGATTTCCTCCTGTGTGACATATCGGCCGTCTGCGTTGTCAGGCGAGATAACAGGCACATACAAAACACCTGCGGGCTTCATCCCGCCGAGCCGTCCGCCTTCGCGGGTAAGCTCGTAGAGGTAGAGGAACATCTGCAGATTTATTCCGTTATAAAGCTGATCTATCTTGAATTCCTTTGTGCCCGTTTTGTAGTCGAGAACTCTCACATAGTAGTTTTTGTACACATCCGCGCGGTCGACCTTGCCGTAAAATATCAGTGAATGCCCGTCTGCAGAAACATTCAGTGCGCTGTTTTCTCCGCCTATGTTGTATTCTATCAGCTCGGGAACGAACTGCGAGCCGTGCATTTCAGTGCGTATCCTTTTGAGCACCCGCAGTGTATTTGCTTTGAGCCTGCCGATGAACACATCAAAATCAGCTTTTTTGGAAAAGCCACCTTTGAACTCTGTTTCGCAGAATTCATTTACCGCACTGATTATCTCATCTTCAAGCTGCTTGTCTGTCAGTTTGATAAATTCGGCCTTTGCGTATTTTTTGAATACGCGCTCCATACAGGCGTGTACGGCATTTCCCCAGTAAAGCGAATTGAGCTGTGTTTTTTTCGGGCGGCTGAGCTTTAATCCGTATGAAACGAAAAATCTGAACGGACATTTGCTGTATTCCTCAAAGCTTGTGGCGGAAACGCGCATCTTGTTCCCGTAAAGCTGTTCATTTGCGGATCTGTCGGGGATGCTGTGGTCTGCGGCATAGCCGAAGCGCACATTGTCGATATAATCAAATTTATCGCTGTACACTTCATTTTCAGAAAGAAGTTTTCTTATTGTCACGCCTTCTCTGGAATAAAGACCGTATCTTGCGGCGGTCTGGTATGCCGAGCTTTCCGAAAAGGCAAATTCATCCGCATCAAGCTTTGCTATCTCGATCTCCTTTAAGCACGGGATAAGATTTTTAAGCTTTGCGATATACGGCGAGCAGGACTGCCCGCCCGATACAGAGTATGTCAGATACAGCTTTGCCGAGGGGGAGCACATTGCCTTGAAAGCATTGAAGCGTTCCTCAGCGATACGCATTTTCACATCGCCCGAAAGATCGTGGAGGAACTAGATCGGAAGAGCGTCGTGTAGGGAAAGAGTG
>CAMHMM010000305.1 GCA_946186215.1 uncultured Ruminococcus sp.
CTGTACAGAAAAGGAAAATGATGTTGCGCACATTGTATCTCCGGTGGAGTGACAAGTGGTATAGAAAGGATTTCAGACCGTTATTAGGTCAAAAAGATGTGTGAATAATAGACTCAATAGGCTCAATCCCGAATTTTGTGTAAACACAAAATAGTGTACTTAGAAAATAAAGAATGTATTGATGAGACCAGCAAAAAGCAAATGTCGGTCATATCTGCATTTTAGCATGACCCTGTTCTTCTATCAAGAGGGGATAGCCACTCTTGATAGAAGAACGCGCACCGGCCTTACTCGGACAGACGATCACCATAGTCGATGACCAGTTGGGCGATACGACTCCAGTTCTGCCGCCGACCAGTCCATTTCTTCGTAATATCCTTCATTGCAAGGTAACGATGAGCTGGCAGCCCAGTTTAACGCAAGCTGCGACACCCCTAATGACCTTGTAAACCTTTTTCATAAAATACCTCCATTGTGATCTGACCTGTGTATGATCCTTTTATAACAATGTGATATTTTTACGAGATGGTTCTGAAGATATTTTATATCGTCCCTTGAAGCATGGTCATGCGCTTAGACATAAATATCGACTGCAGCTTTTAACACAGCTGTGAAAGTCCGACTTCTATCCATGATATCTGTGGCTCTTTTTCCGTACATATGCACATCATATTGCTGCCGATCTTCCGCACGGAAAAAAAGGTATTGCAGAAAATCTCCTCATTTTCGGCTACAGAAAATGAGTTCAGAGGAAGTGAAAGTCCCATCCCGCGGTATTTCATGTAACTTTCCTTCATCGTCCACATCCTGAAAAATTCTCTGTCGCGGTCGCTGCTTTCGATGATGCGCTGCCTTTCTGCGGGAGTGAATTTTTTCAGGATATTCTCATCGTATCGGCCTATTTCCTCAGTATCTGCACCGACCTCATTTTCCGAAACGGCACACATCACAATATTCCCGCTGTGAGAGAGATTAAAAAACAGCTCGCTTTTGTTTTTCAGATAAGGCTTGCCGAGATCGGTGCGGCTGATCACAAGGTCATCCGCACCGCAGCTGTTGAGCGCATATTTTGTCAGCAGTCCGCCGCATACGCATAATATCCTGTCGCGGGCAAAGCGGTATCTAAGCGCTTTCTGCTTTCTTTCTTCCCATGGGAGAGCGGCGAGCATAGCTTCAAACTGCTGTTCAGCGGTATCCATGTCGATCCGGCAATAGAAACAGCGTACCGGCATTAATCTATCTTTATAAAGGTCGTAAAGCCGCTGAGACGGAATATTTCCATCACATCCTTGCCCACATTTGTCACAGTCATGCTGCCCTGCTTATCCATTCTCTTCTGAAACTTTATGAACACTCTGAGCCCTGCTGATGAGATATAATCAAGCTTGGCAAGATCAAGCACAAGCTCCTGTACATCATCAAGAGCAGCGGAGAGCTTTTCTTCAAGCTCAGGAGAGGTGGTCCTGTCAAGGTCGCTCTCAAGAGCGACAGTCATTTTTTTTCCCTGAAATTCTTTTGTGATATTGAGCATTTTATATCCTCCTGTGATCATGTATTATGATACTCATTCTGAGTATATTTTTGTTATCTATGCGTTTGTAACTGATGTTGTTCATCATTTCCCGTGCGAAAAAGATACCCAGTCCGCCGATACCGCGTTCATCCAGTGCAAGCTCTATATCGGGAGCCGCGGCTGCTGTCGGATCAAAGGGAGCGCCGCTGTCGGTAAATGTCACATCCAGTATACCTGTATTGGTATTGAATTTTGTCTCAATTATGACTGTCCCGCCGTCCTCGTAGGCATAATCGATGATATTGCCGAATATCTCCTCCGTGGAAAGCCGCAGCCTGTGCTTTTCATCATCCGATGCACCTGCAATTTCGGCCTTTCTTTCCACAAAACTTGTGACGACATACAGGCTTCTATCATCTGCATTTACAGTAATGGAATCCGCGCCTATGTACTTAAAGCAAAGCATCGTGATATCATCGAACTGATCCGCACCCGCTGCAAATTCATCCACATCACCTATCAGCTTTTCGATCAGCTTCTGTGGATCATCACTGCCGCTGGCATTGAGTGAATCCGTCAGCCTCTGCTCTCCGAAACGCTCTCCTGCTGCGCTCAGCGCATCGGTTGCTCCGTCAGTGTAAACAAACACCATATCACCGGGCTCAAACTGATATTCGCGCTGAGTATATCTGTATTCTGAAAAGATCGCTGCTGCAAGCTGATGCTCATATCGGAGAGATGTCCATTCGTCGGCTATCTTTTTGATCTGCGGGTTCTCATGTCCCGCGTTCACCGAAAGACATTTTCCGGTTGAAAGCTCTAACACGGCTATCCACATAGTAACGAACATTTCCGCCTCGTTTCGCTCGGAAAGCAGCATATTAGCTCTGGTCATGGCCTCTGCGGGGCTTTTTTTCTGCAGCAGCTCATTTTTGATTATTGATTTTGCAAGCATCATGAAAAGTGCTGCAGCAACGCCCTTGTCTGATACATCTGCGATAACAAGACCGATATTATTATCATCTATAAAGAAGCAGTCGTAGAAATCGCCGCCCACATCTTTTGCGGGACGGATAGAGCCATAGATATCAAGATCCTCACGCACGGAAAAATCATTGAAATCCTGCGGCATCTGACTCAGCTGTATCTTCGCTGAGATATCCATTTCCGCCCTGTCTTTTTCCATCCGTATCTTGATGTTCTCATACTGCCTGAAAAATATCAGTGATACAACGGCTATGATGAACAGGACTATGATATTGAATGCGCCTATCCTGAAAGCGCCTTTGTCTATCTCATTTTTCAGATCCGACCAGTCGCGTACTGATACAACAAAGCACTGTACCTTGCCGTCATACAGCAGCGGAGTGTAATAATATATATAGTTTTTATTCCTGTCGTCGCCCTCTTCCGTTCTCTGTTCGGTAATGCTGCGCTGTTCAGGATGATCGTACAGATATTTAAGCTCGGAATGCATTTCCCAGTCGATCGTGTCGGGAACGATCGGAAGATATGAATTATCTTTATCTTCTGAATTCCCCCAGAAAAGACATACCTCCTTGTTGTCCTCTATCTTTACGCAATAGATAGCAGCAGTTTCAAAGTTCTGGTACATCATATCAAAACC
>CAMHMM010000306.1 GCA_946186215.1 uncultured Ruminococcus sp.
GATGCGCCTGCCCTGTCCTGCACCTTCGCATTGCCGGTCAGCTCGCCGCTTTCGGCTTCAATGGTGAACGAATACCCCTCGGGCACCTCTGAGGCTGTAAGAGGATAATCGCTCAGATCAAGAGATGTGTTGAATTCCGTTCTGATATCCCCGAAAACTGCATTCAGGCTGCTGCTGCTCACAGCCTGAGCATTCTCTTCTGTTCCGCCTGTGCTTTCCTGTGTTTCGCAGGTCTGTGCCTCGGCCGCCTGCGGCTCGCTGCTCTGTCCGCCGGGCTGAGTTCCTGTCTGCCCGCAGGAAGTAAGAGCAATAAGCGCCATAGCCGCCGCGACGGTTTTTCTTATGTCAAATTTCATATCTGGCCTTTCTCCAAACCGGATAAAGGGTTCACAGGATAAAGCGTATACGACTTGTACGGGGCTTTATCCTGTATTCCCCGAAAACTGCTTTCTTTTTCCTTCATCAATCGTGTCCCGATATGGACACATTAAAGCTTTTCGCTTCTGTAAACTATCTTTCCTTCTATAATCGTCATCATTGTTTCGCTGTACATATCCAACGGATCGCCGTCAAACAGCACAAGATCGGCATCCTTGCCCACTTCGACAGAGCCTGTCCTGTCGGAGATATCACCGAGTCTTGCCGCATTTATGGTGATCGCTTCAAGTGCCGCGCTTCGCTTCATGCCGTTTTTCACACATACTGCCGCGCTCATTGCAAGATAATCTATCTGCACCTCGGGGTGATCGGTGCATATCGCAACGCTTATCCCCGCGTCAGCCAGTATACCGCTGTTTTTCGGGTGTGCCTTTGCCATTTCGGGCTTGCCCCTGTCGCATATCACAGGACCTGCGACAACGCCGCCGCCCAGCGCTTTAAGTTTTCTTGCGATAATGTCGGAAATGAGATAACCCTCGGAGCAATGCACAAGCAGCGGAGACAGTCCGAACTCCTCGCAGATCCTCAGCGCCGTCAGGATATCATCCGCGCGGTGGCAATGGATATGCGGCCTTATCTCCTTTTTGAGGAGCGGTATCAGCGCCTCGTATTTCAGATCGAATTCGGGCTCGTCCGATGCGGTCTCAGCCTCATCCTTCTGACGCATATACTGATCGGCCTTATACAAGGTCTCGCGGATAAGCGCGGCGGTGGCCATTCTCGTCTGCGGCGCTTCGTCCTTGTCGCCGTAGCTCATTTTGGGGTTCTCGCCCAGAGCAAATTTTATCGCCGCTTTTTTTATGAATGCTCCTTCAAGGTCGCGGGTGCCGCTTTCCGTGCGCACATCGGTCTTGACTGCTATCATAGAGCCGCCGATGGCATTCATCGAGCCCACACCCGTTATAACGGTGGTAACGCCCGCTCTGACGGCATCCGCAAAATAGCCGTCATAATAGTTAATCCCGTCGAGCGCTCTTATGCCGCAGGTAACAGGCTCGGAGCCCTCGTTTGCATCGTCGCATTCCTCGCCCGCACCGTCGCCGAAAAAGCCCATATGCGTATGGATATCTATGAGCCCGGGCAGGAGCCTCATCCCCTTTGCATCGATCGAATCAGCTTCGATGCGGGGCGGTTCGCCGCTGCCCATGGCAGTTATTTTCTTTCCGTTTACCTCTACCCAGCCGTGAAAATCCTCCGCTGTCACCGGGCAGACTGCTGCATTATAAATTATCATACTCAGCTAAGCCCGCACTCGTCGTAGTCTTTCCACCTTTTGTTGTAGTTGTAGCTGCTCATCATGCGGTAGGCGATGTATCCTGCCGACATGAGAAAGAGCATCATAGCCGCTATCACGGGGAGACCTGCCCTGATCATGCGGACAGGATCATACTCAACGCGCTCAAGGCTGAATCTTTCATTCTTCTTTTCGCTCATAACTGCTCCTTTCACGATATATGTCATTCCTTGAATTCATCAAATGTGAATTCGATCTCAAATTCTCTGCTGCCTTCCTCGTCAAATGTTCCCTTGCGGAACACCTTGGCCTTTACCTTGTCGCCGGGCTTGTGGGAGCTCTGTATCTGCTTGAGCACATCCTCGGTATTGATCACCTTGCCGTCTATCTCGGTGATGATATCATCCACCTTCAGCTCGGTATTGGCGATATCGCAGTCCTTGCTTATCTCGCGGATGAGCAGGCCGGGGCGAAGGTCATATTCATTGGCATTTTCCGGGGAGATGAAGGTATACATTATGCCTATCCTCGGTCTGCCCGTCACATAGCCCTTTTCGATTATATCCTCAAGAACTGGAGCTGCAAAGTCGATGGATATGGCAAAGCCTATCCTGTCGCTGCTGTCCGCGGCGTATTTGCTTGTGGTGATGCCCACTACCCTGCCGTAGCAGTCTATGAGCGCACCGCCTGAAACGCCCGCATTCAGCGCGGCATCGGTCTGGATGCACTTGACTGGGTAGCCTGTATAGCTGTTGACATCGCGGTCGATATAGGAAACGCAGCCTGTTGTAACGGTATTGTTAAAGCCGCTGGAATTTCCGATGGAGATCACCGTATCGCCCTGCCGTAGATCCTCAGTGGAGCCCAGCACCGCAGGGACAAGATCATCTGCCTTGATCTTCAGCACAGCAAGGTCTGTGTTTTTGTCATAGCCCACGATCTTAGCCTCAAATTCCCGCTCATCGCTCAGACGGACGGTCACTCTTGTAAGATCCTCCACCACATGGGCATTGGTGATGATATATCCGTCCTCCGACATGATTATGCCAGATGCGGTCACATTCGAGATGACCGTTGTCTCGGTATAGCCGTATACCGAAACGATGGACGGCATAACATACTTTACTGCGCCGGGGATGGTGAAAAGTCCCGTGCCTTCATCTGCATAATCGCTCTTGTCGGCTACATCGCGGTGCTCCACGCTGATATTTACCGAAACGCTGTCCCCTGCGGGTGTTTCGGAAAGCTCGGTGGTGCCGCCGTCCTTATTCTCGGATAAAGCAAGCAGCACCATAACGGAGCACACCGCAGCAAGAAGTATTACGAACAGCAGCACAAGAACCCATGTTTTCGGCTTTTTTGCGGGAGCTGCTTCGGGTGCGGGGGGATCGTCCACGATAGCGTGCTGAGGCTCCTGCGGGAAATACTGCCTGTAGCCGCTGCCTGCCGCAGAGCCGTAGGGAACA
>CAMHMM010000307.1 GCA_946186215.1 uncultured Ruminococcus sp.
GACATGCTGGCGGAATATGATATTTTTCATAATAGGCTTTGCGATACTTTCCGTGATCTCCCTTGAATTTATCGACCGTGACAAGCGATAAGCTCTGATCCTGCACCGGATAAAGCATAAACGCCCTCATATGCAGCTGCATATGAGGGCGATTTGTGTCACTATTACCGCAGAAAATCGCCGGACACTCTGCATTGTCCGGCGATTTTGATTATCCGTATAAAAGTCGGGGCTAATTTGTGTATTTCAGTCGCTCTGCTTCCCATTGCTCATAGGCGGCATTGAATTCTTCCATGCTCATGGAGCGTTCGTGTATCACCATGCCCTTGTAGCGTGAACGGGCAAGCCCATAGGGGGCAAACTGGCCGTCAAACTGACTCAGTCTGTCGGCGATATAACCGTCACCGTTGCTCACACGGCTGGGGCATACTATGGCGTGATCTATCAGAAGTGCTTCTGCCTCGGCAAAGAGCTCATATCTCTTTTCCGTGTCATCATAGGTGCTTATAGCTCTGTTTATCAGATCCTCATACTGTGCAAACAGCTCTTTTACGCTGCTGTCCTCGGATTTATCCCAGAAGCTGTAGGAGTTGCCTGCGGTAAAGGGCTCGGAATAGGTAGCGGGGTCAGCAAAGTCTGCACCGTAATTGCAAAGGAGCAGCGCGTAATTTCCGCTGCGGCGCACTGCTGAAAGAAATCCTGTGTCGGGGCCGCGCTCTACTATAACATCGATATAATCCGTACCGAGTGTATCCTCAAGCTGCCTTTTTGCTATCTGACACTCTCTGTCCCAGTTTATTACAGCGGGATTGTAGGGGAGCAGCAGCTTTACCGGGAATGTTACACCCTTTTCTTCAAGAGCGGTACGCGCCTTGTCTCTGCAGCTCTGTGCGAGCGTGGGATCAAAGGGATCTCTTGCCATTATCTGTTCAAATGGCGGGAAATCGGTGTAGTCCTTGCCGCCTGCAGAAACAAAGGTCTCGGGAGTGATGGTCTTCTGGAGCAGTATCTCGGGATTATAGGGCTCGTAAACCTCAGCCAGCTCACGGCGGTCAAGCGAATACATGATAGATTTGCGGAAATCCTCGTTAGCCACAGCCTTGCTCCAGTTTTCGGGCTCGTATTTCGCACCGAATTCGGGCTTGAAGTTAAAGCCGTAGAAATAGCTGTAGGAAATATCCGGGCGCATACTGTGTACCTGTGAAGCGGCGCTGGGATTGGCCATCCATGTGTCCATCGCCTCAACGCTTATCAGTATCTGGTCAACATCGCCGTTTAAAAAGCTGTCGGGAGTGATCTCCTGCGTATCCTTCTTGTACTTGGCGTTGATCTCGTCGATGTGTACATTATCCTTGTCCCAGTATTTGTCGTTCTTTACAAGGGTGCGCCTTTCCTGCCGGATGTACTCGGTGAGCCTGAATGCTCCGTTATAGAGGATATTTTCCTTGCTCCTGCCGAACATATCGCCTGATTTGTTGAGAAAATCCCTGTTTACGGGCATATATGCAGAATAGGAAAGGCAGCTGAGGAAGAAGGGACAGGGCTGGTCGAGGGTGTAGACAAGAGTGTGTGCATCGGGGGCTGTAACGCCTATATCCTCGGGCTTTACCTCATCAACGGGGACGAGCTCTTCGCCGTTTTCGTCGGTAGTGAGCCTGCCGCCGTCGCTGAGCAGCATATATTCCGTATAATCATAATAATTCTGAGCGTTATGCACTATTCCGCCCGTATTGTAAATATACTGGTTCCCTGCTTCGTTGGATACATTATTTACATACTGTGCAGCTGTTACCCAGTCATCTGCCGTGACATCGGCTACCTCATTGCCGTCGCAGTCGATCCACTTTGCACCCTTGCGTATATTGAAGGTCCAGACAGACATATCCTCATTTGCCGACCAGCTTTCGGCCAGTCCGGGAACGATATTTCCGTATTTGTCGTAATCCACCAGATTATCCACCAGATTGGAGCAGAATGCATAATCTACCTCGGTGTCGGTCTGGAGATAGTTGAGCGTTTCGACCTCGGCAAAATAGACCATGTTGTAAACGCTTTTATCCACATCCGCCTCGTTAGCCTCATCTTCAAGTGAAGGAAGCTTTCTTGCACAGCCGCTTATAAGTGAAAGACTTAATACACAAGCGGTGATCATCCATAAAGGTCTTTTTGTCATTGTCCTGCCTCCTTGTCTATACTCTCATGACCTTGCCGATCTGTTCGTAATATTTTTTCTTTGCTTCGTACATTTCCTTTTCGGCATCCTTGATGAGCTGATCAATGCTCATATCCGAGCCGTAAACACAGGTGCCCACTGCGGCATGATAGTCATTCCTGCGAAGTGCATCAGTGAAGGCCTCAAGCGCTTTATTGACCTCAGACTCTGACTTTCCCGACTGGAAAACGACAAATTCATCTCCGCCGATACGGTATATATGTTCTCCGCCGAACTGTACCTTGAGCGTGTCCGCTATGAAGCGCAGCATCTGGTCTCCCGCAAAGTGCCCCTGGCTGTTGTTGATCTCATGCAGACCGTTGGCATCTATATACAGGCATATGAGCCGTTCTTTGGTGCCGTCGAGCTTTTTGAGATAAGCCTCGTAGAAGTTGCGGTTGGGCAGACCTGTGAGTACATCAATATTTGCCTTCTGTTCGGTCTCCGCGATGGATGCGCGTATTTCCCTTATGAGCCAGAGAGCATAGATGAGTATTAGTATGACCGTTGCCACGATCATCCTGTGAACGCCGTTTCTTATGGGTGCGGCCTCGGAAAAGACTGCACTTTCCGGAACGAATACCACCATTTCCCAGTCCTCGATGCTGAAGGGAAGGTAGCACATATAAAGGTTTTCGCTGGCTGTTTCAGAGCCGAAAACGGAATAGCCCTTCTTCCCGTCGAGGATGTTTTTGATCGTTTCTTCCTTGGTATATGCCTCATCCGTCTGAATAAAGGAAATATCGTTTATATCCTTTATCCTGTCGGAAGCAGTGTTTATGATGACCTCGCCTGTCTTGCGGCTCACCACATAGCAGCATCCCTTTTTGTCGTAGATGCTGGGCATCCACGCCTTTGCCATATTTTCGGGATTGCCCGCACTGTACAGAAGACCTATGCATATCCCG
>CAMHMM010000308.1 GCA_946186215.1 uncultured Ruminococcus sp.
GGTTCGCAGAGCTCACACCCGAGGGAAAGCTCATCCCCGGGGTCACTATGGTCAATGAATGGAAATGCCCCTACCACAACGGCAGAATGTGCCTGGAGCTTCTGGAAAGAAGCCTGAAAAAAGTAAATAATTTATAAGGAGAAATATAAATGACGGCAATACAGATCGTAAGCGGAGTTCTTCTCATACTCTGCTCCATATTCCTCATCGTGATCACCCTCATGCAGTCGCAGAAGCAGCAGGGCATGACAAGCGCTGTACAGGGCTCCAACAACGACAGCTTCTACAACAAGAATGCCCAGAACACAAGGGAAAAGGCACTGGAAAAGCTCACAAAGATCGTAGCTTTCCTGTTCTTTGCGGCAGTCGTTGCACTCAACATAATATCAGTAATATCTACAAGACTCTGATGAAAGGGACATAACAATGGCAAAGATCGAAATGAAGACTCCCCTTGTCGAGATGGACGGGGACGAGATGACCAGAGTTATCTGGCAGATGATAAAGGACAAGCTGATCACACCCTTTGTTGATCTTAAAACGGAGTACTACGATCTCGGTCTGGTACACAGAAATGAGACCAACGATCAGGTAACGGTAGATTCCGCAGAGGCAACAAAGAAATACGGCGTTGCTGTAAAGTGTGCGACTATCACTCCCAATGCAGCAAGAATGGATGAATACAATCTCAAGGAGATGTGGAAATCCCCCAACGGCACTATCAGAGCGATACTCGACGGCACAGTTTTCCGCACACCCATAATCGTTAAGGGCATCACACCCTATATCCCCACATGGACAAAGCCCATCACCATTGCCCGTCATGCATACGGCGATGTTTACAAGAACACCGAGATGCAGGTAAAGCAGGGCACAAAGGCAGAGCTTGTCTGCACTGATGCACAAGGCAATGAGACACGCAGCCTCATCTATGATTTCTCCGACAGCGACGGGATCATCCAGGGACTGCACAACAAGGACAAGTCCATTGCATCCTTTGCCCGTTCCTGCTTCAACTTCGCGCTTGACACAAAGCAGGATGTATGGTTTGCCAGCAAGGACACCATCTCCAAGAAGTACGACCACCGCTTCAAGGATATCTTTGCGGAGATATTCGAGGCAGAGTACAAGGAAAAGTTCGCTGCTGCAGGTATCGAGTATTTCTACACTCTCATAGACGACGCAGTTGCAAGAGTTATCCGCTCCAACGGCGGCTATATCTGGGCGTGCAAGAACTATGACGGCGATGTTATGTCCGACATGGTAGCTACCGCATACGGCAGCCTTGCTATGATGACCTCTGTTCTTGTATCTCCCGACGGAGTATATGAGTATGAAGCTGCACACGGCACCGTACAGCGCCACTACTACAAGCACCTCAAGGGCGAGGAAACATCCACCAACTCCGTTGCGACCATATTTGCATGGTCGGGCGCTCTGCGCAAGAGAGGCGAGCTTGACGGCACAGCTGATCTCGTGAAGTTTGCGGATGCACTTGAAGCCGCTGTTATCTCCACTATTGAAGAGGGCGTTATGACCGGCGACCTTGCTGCACTTTCCTCAATTGAGAACAAGCGCAAGGTAAACACCGAGGAATTCCTCGATGAAGTGGCTAAGCGCATAAAGATCTGAGCTGAAATCAGAACAGGTATCATCAGGCAATAGAGGGCTGCCTCTATTGCCTGTTTTGTAAAACGGGACAGTCACGGCTGTCGTAAGGCCACAGCCGTATCAGAATAAACGGGACAAGAGATCACTTATCAAAAGCGGGGTGTTATTATGACGATCACAGGCGGAGCAGAAAAGGTGCTCAACAATATGGTGAATGAAAAAATAGCCGAGATGCAGGAACAGCTAAACGGTATGCAGGCGGATGCTGCCCGTTCGATGGACGAATTAAAGGGAATGATAGACGAGGCAAAGGGCAAAAAGAGCGAGCTTTCGGAGAAATTCAGCGAGCTCGAGGAAAGACTTGCCGCAGGCACAGAAAAAATGAACGGGTGATCTGATGAATATTCTGCCTTATGAAGAATGCTGCGCACTTTTTGAAAAGAGCGGACTTTCACTTGACAAAGAAAAATACGATGCCTTTGATAAATACATGGGGCTGCTGCTGGAGACCAACAAAACGCTCAATCTCACAAGGATAACCGAGCCCGCCGAGGTTACTCAGAAGCATATCATCGACAGCCTGATGATATTTACCTTCATAAAGCCCGCGGGAAAGGTCATCGATGTGGGCACGGGTGCGGGCTTCCCGGGAGTGCCCATGAAGATATATGACCGTGCGCTTGATATGACGCTGCTTGACAGCCTCAACAAGAGGGTAAATTTCCTGAAAGGAATCTCCGACAATGTGGTGAAGATGAACTGCATCCACGCAAGGGCGGAGGAGGCGGGGCGCAGCATGAGGGAAATCTTCGATATGGCGACAGCAAGGGCTGTTGCGGGCTTTGATGTGCTCTGTGAATACTGCCTGCCGCTGGTAAAGGTGGGCGGGATATTTGCCGCCTATAAAGGCCCCACAGAGGAGATCGACACATCCGTGCCTGAGGTATTCGGCGGCAGGATCACCGATATCCACGAGTATTCCCTGCCCGACGGAGACAGCAGGCGTATAATCATAGTGGAAAAGACCGCTCCCTGTGATGCAAAATACCCCAGAAGGAAAATAAAATAATGCAGGACTTTGTTGTGGACAGGATATGCCCCGATGATGCTGAGGCCATCGCGGAGATCGAAAGCAGCCGCTTTGAGGATAGGTGGAGCCTTGACGGGGTAAAAAGCGAGATAGAGGGCAGCCCGTTCAGCGAGGGCTATTGCGCAAGGCTGTGCGGCAATGACAGCGGACACGGCAAGGTAATCGGCTACATTTTCGGAGAGCACAGCGATGACAGCGGGTATATCACGAGGATAGCCACTGCAGCGGGATATGAAGGAAAGGGCATCGCAGGTGCGCTCATACACAGGTTCATTCAGGGCAAAAGGGGCACTGTTGCCCTTGATGTACGGGTATCCAATGAAAGAGCCATCAGATTATATGAAAGGCTCGGCTTTGAACGGGCGGCGCTGAGGCCGAATTTCTACTCCGCTCCCCGCGAGGA
>CAMHMM010000309.1 GCA_946186215.1 uncultured Ruminococcus sp.
TTCAAGCATCCTGTCAGAGCCGAAAAGTACATTTTCTGCATTAGTTGCTTCCGCTACACCGTCTGTATATACAAACAGGCTGTCGCCAGGATGCAGCTCGAATTCGTGTTCCCTGAAGGGTATACCTTCCATTGTTGCCACAGCGGGAGAGTGTCTGTAGACTACAAGCTCGTACTTTCCGTCTGCTCTGCACAGCGCGGGGTGCTCATGACCTGCATTCGCTGCGACACCCTTGCCGGTGGTGATATCCAGCACCGCAAGCCATACCGTTACAAAAAGCTGTGCTTCATTGCTCTCGCAAAGCTGATCGTTTACATTTCCAAGTGCTTCCTTCGGGCTTTCACCGTTTTGCAGGCGGGATTTGATAAGGACTCTTGAAACCATCATGAACAATGCAGCGGGAACACCCTTTCCGGAAACATCAGCCATGACCAGCCCGATGTGGCTGTCATCTATCATGAAAAAGTCGTAGAAATCTCCGCCTACTTCCTTCGCGGGAGTCATGCTGGCGAACACATCAAATTCGGGGCGATTGGGGAATGCGGGGAACAGGCGGGGGAGCTGGCTTGCCTGTATATCCGTCGCCATACTGAGCTCTGTTCCCAGACGGGCGGCGACCTCCTGCTGATGCTGAAACTTTTCATTCTGATCGCGGATGATGACCGAAAACATAAATACAGCCGAGAAGACCGTAGCAAGGATAATAAACTGTATGCCATAGGTAAAGCTCTGTATTATGATCGCTGCGATGGGTGATATCAGATATATCCAGAATGCAGTTCGTACACGCGCGGAGATGTTCTTGCGGAAATTGAAGAGCAGCTGTCCGTCAATTATGAGCATCAGCACAGGAGCAATATGTACGAGAATATATGCTTTTCCGCGGTGATATACATTATTATCATCGAAATAATAGATGTAGCCCGAAAACAGCCCGATCAATGAAATTATAGTATGAAAGCTCAGCATCACTACCAGAGCAATCTGTATCTTTTTCGCATCCTCCCTTGCCTTTGCTGCGACCATGATAAGCAGGGATATCGTAAATGCCATACATCCGGCTGCAAGTACCTCTGCAAAGGTGACTACATGAAGTACAGTATGCAGCCCCTTCCCGTAAAATCCGTCCAATAGCTGACGGACAAGGTGGAAAGAGATATAGCCGATGATCTCAAGGAAAAATACCTGAAAATACCGACGGACTTCCTTTCTCAGATGTGTCGAGGTGGTTATCTGAATGAAGCTCAGTCCGCATATTCCGATACCCGCGGCAATAAAGAACATATTGATCAGGTTTTCTATTGTAATTCCCAATGACATGAATAATCCCCCTCATTTTTTGATTTGTCACGCAGGAAAGCATCGGTGCATCTGCGTTTTAGCCGGGATGCTTGTCCCATTTCAACTGATCTTCAATTACTTTTATAAGGCTTTCAGGTCAAAGCTTTTTCATCCACGAGATCATCCTGCGCTGTGCCGCCTTGCTTTCGGGCAGGTAGCAGCAGAGCGACGGAAATGCGTGCTTCAGGTCATTTCTGTCCTTGCAGTTGATGAGCTCAAAGGGGTGACCTGCCTTTTTGAGCGCTTTTGCAAAGCTCAGCGTATAATTTTTCAGGAAATCTCCTTTGCTCGTAGTGAGAAATACCGGCGGCAGATTTGATAATATCTCCGGATTTTCAGGATCGGTGTACGCCCTGAAGGCTTTGTCCTTCAGCTTATCGCCATACAGATCTCTTCGGTAGGTAAGCCCTAACGGATCGTTTTTGGCAGTATAGAACATCCCGCTGGTGCAGATAAGTCCCTTTACGGCAAGCTTTGGCTGCTCGCAGCCGAATGCATCGCAAAGCTTTTTTGACCGTGTCATTGCGGCAGCATAGGTGCTAAGAAATCCTCCCGCGCTCTCGCCGATGATTGTAACATCCTCGGGATCGCCGCCGAATTTTTCTGCGTTATTCTTTATGTAATCAAGGCCTGAGCATATATCGGACAGGATGCCTGATGCATCAGCCTCTCCTATCAGACGGCGATCAAGCGAGAACACCACATAGTCCTTTTTTGCCATCATACTGCAAAACGCGGCATTGAGCTTTCTGTTGCCCGCAAAGAGGCCGCCGCCGTGAATGAACACGATAACGGGAAGAGCTATCCCGTCTCGTTCCCGCGGGCGGTAAACATCTGCCGAAAGAGCTATCCCGCCGTGTGTTGCGTAAATATTATCGGGTATAAGCTCCACCTTATTATCGGAGGTAAGTGTGACCATACGGGGATCAGCAGTTCTCCGTTGGTGTTTGTCTGCATTGTTTTTCAGATACTTAAGTATGATATTCATCTATTTAATCCTCATAAAAGATCGGTATGATATCCATGTATAAAGAAATATTTTTTACCTCATATAACGATCAGCATATTGTTGAGCCCCATAGCGGGAATATAGGTAACATCGTTTGCAAGTCCCATGATAATGCGTATACCGACACCGGAAGAAGGATCATCGGGATTGTTCTTTTTGTACCACTCAACAGGATCGAACGGCTTGCCGTTGTCGCGGAAGCGGATTATCTGCTGATCCTCCTTGTAGATAAGACGAAGATCGAGATGTCCCTTTCCGTTTTCAAAGCCATGCTCAAAGGTATTGGATGCATATTCTTCTATGAACAGTGCTGTCATCAGGGTTATACGGCTGCCTGCTCCTTTTTCTTTGCAAAAATCTCTCGCACTTTCCGAGGCTTTTATGACATCCTCGGATGATTTAATGGAGACCTCAAAAAGTTCTTCGGGAGCAGGACCGAAATCATCGGGAAGAAGTACAAAATCACTGACATCCTTTGCGATCTTTTTGCCTGCGATAGACGGCAGTACAAAGCAGCTGATCAATACAAGAACGCCGACGAGCGTGAGGCCGGCTTCAAAGCCGTTGAGTCCGAAGAATATACCTCCGCCTGTGCAGCAGATGATGAGAAGCAGAAATTCGCGCAGGATAACGATAACAAAATTGAGCCTGTTTCGTGTGCCCTGATAAAAGCCTGCCAGCGGGAAGCTTACTGAACACAGCAGGAACTGTACTGCCAGGAAGCGGACAAAGCGGGTAGACTGCGCT
>CAMHMM010000310.1 GCA_946186215.1 uncultured Ruminococcus sp.
TATTAAATATATTACTCGGACTAAAATCAAAATTTTGTTCTGAATTAAGTGCTACTTTGTTTTTGAAAAATCTATCTGTGTCCTGAACCTCCTGTCCTTTATTTCGGCACTGCAGCCAAAACCGTGCATATCGCAGATGTTCTTTACAATATACATCCCGAGTCCGCTGCCGTCGCCGTTTCGTGATGCACTGCCCTTTACAAAGGGCTGCCAGAGTGTATCGGGCTCTGCATCGATGCTCCCATCGAAGGAATTGCTGACAGTTATACTGCTGTCGGTTATCTCAACATCCGCCCTTCCCCCATCGGGAGAGAATTTGAGCGCATTTGATATAAGATTATCCAGCGCCTGTGTCATGAGCCGCTTGTCCGCATTTACAGTGCCTGTGCCATGAACATTTACGGTAATGCGCTTTTCCTCGGCAAGGGCGGCATAATGATTCAGGATATCACTTATGCAGCTTGCAAGATCGACGCTTTCCTTATGGAGCACTGTGCCGTTTTCAAGCTTTGCAAGCTCGAGCACATTCTCTATCATCGAATTCATATGCTCCACATTGGAAAGGATCATATCGGTATATTTCTTCTGCTTTTCGGAAGCGGCACTGTCCCTCAGCATTTCCGCACAGCCCGACACAGCCATGAGAGGAGTTTTAAGATCATGGGCAAGGGTATTAGTCATATCCCTGCGATAATCCTCCATTGCGTAGTGCGCCTTGTATATGGTATTCGCATGAAACGCTCTGATAAGTGATATGATAACGCATATCAGAAGCACGACCGCACAGAAAATGGCCATTATGACCGTATAGGTACGGGTGATATCATCTGTATACACTGCGGTGACCGTATAAAGCTCACCGTCGGGAGCATAGATATTGCTTCTGAACCAGCAGAAGACCTTGTTGTGCTTGTCCTCCTGCATAATGGAGTTTGAAATGCCGAGGCTGATAAGTCCGTTTTTATCCGCTTCACCTTTATCGATCATGTCGAGCTTTGCAAAGAGATCATCATCTGCAGGTATCCCGAATACATTGCCGCAGGTAAACTGACCGCGGCGGTACTTTGTAAGACCTGTTGTATCGGCGGGAGTGAGATCAAATTCCTCAACGGTCTCCGGTAACGAAGACTGCCCATTGCCTTTATAGACATAGTGGTCGATACGCATTTCACCGGGCACGAATATGCCCTTTTCCACATCAGCATATATGCTCTCTGTCTCGAGCACATATGTATCTTTGACTATCAGTCCCGTTCCTGACTTATATTTCTGAAGCCTTTTATACGCCTCATCAAAACATGAAAGGTCGGCATAGCATATAGCCTCATATGTTTCATGCAAAGGATCGGTGCCGTACCTTACAACTGCAAAGCCGCGCCGCTCGGTACGGAGTATCTCCGCATCGTTTTTGTACAGCTTATACACATTTCTGGTATCACCATCCTGCGATGCGCAATAGAACATTAGCTTCAGTGTATTCTGATACCGTTCTGAACGCAGCTCGGGATCAGAGCTGTACTCCACCGAATTCATATTCTGGGTAGCCGAATTGACGACCATATAGAAATGGCTCATCTGCATTTCCTGATAGATCGCTATCATGATATCATGCATGACCAAACCTGTGAAGATACATATTACCGCAGCCACTGCGACAGCAGGAAACAGCTTTTCCCGCAGTATCGCCGCAAAGCCCTTTCTCCTTCTGCCTATCTTAAAAAGGCGTTCCTGTTCATTCTTCTTCATTTTCTGCACCCCTTGGAACCGTGAGCGAAGGTCAGTCTGTTATCTTATACCCTCCGCCTATCACGGTCTTGATCTGTGTGCCTGCACTGCCCAGCGCCTTTCTCAGCTTTTTTATATGGTTATCCACAACACGGTCGGAGCCGAAATAGTCCTCTCCCCATACCCTGTCGAGCAGAGTATTGCGGTCGATCACCCAGTTTTTGTGCTCCATGAAGCATCGCAGCAGAGAAAATTCCTTTGGCGGCAGGATTATCTCCTGCCCTCCCGCCGTTACGGTAAAGGACACCGTATCAAGGCTGATATCTCCGCATACAAGCTTATTCTCCGTACTGCTTTTTCCGATACGCCTTATCAGCGCTGAAAGCTTTCCGTACAGTGCGGCAAGTGAAAAGGGCTTTACTATGTAGTCATCGCAGCCGAGGCTGAATCCCCGCACTATATCCTCCTCGCTGCCTCTTGCGGTAAGGAAAAGTATGGGAACATCACTGTTTCTGCGTATCTCACGGCATATCGTGAAGCCGTCCGCACCCGGGAGCATGATATCGAGCATAATTACATCAAATTCACGCTCATGGATGAGATCGAGTGCCTCACCGCCGTCTGCGGCGCAGACCAGTACGATATCATCCTTTGTATCGAAATAATCCGATATTATCTCCCTTATCTGTGCGTCATCCTCAGCAAGAAGTGCCGTGTAGCTCATAGTATTCCTCTCTTTCACAGCTATAGTATAAAGCACCGGTGTATCCTTTGTATATCCTTCGGGTGTTTTTTGTGAGTTTTTTCCTGCATTTAATTCTATCACATTATGCTATATCTGTCAAACCAATGTCGGCAAGGCCGACAGCTGCCCGTACTCTCTTTTGTGCGAAGTTGCTCATTTGTGGCTCGGAACTTTTATACCTACTATTATTTTACACTTAGCGAATTGCAGGCGGGCAAAGCCCGCAGTTACCCGTACTCTCTTTTGTGCAAAGTTGCTCATTTGTGGCTTGAAACCTTTATCACCGTTATTATTACACTAAGGAATTAAAGTTAAAACCGCCGTTTTACGAAGTGCATCGCAAAACGGCAGTGTTTCATCTGTTTTACATAGTGAGTTTCTGATACATATTCATCAGCACGACAACTCCGATTATCTTTCAATAACAAACCTGGCAAGCTCTACGGTACCGTCTTTTTCGGTCGATACTATACGAAATCCGCATTTTTCAGTGTAAAACTTCACATTTTGTTTTTTGTCCAAGGGTGTCACTAAAGTGAGTTTATTCCAGTCTTCAAGAAGTGTCTTTTTATATTCAATTGCCTGTGTCCCGATCCCTTTTCCCTGATACTCCGGAATAAT
>CAMHMM010000311.1 GCA_946186215.1 uncultured Ruminococcus sp.
AAAAGATCCAATCTGATCGTTCTTGCTGCCCGCCCCGGTATGGGAAAAACATCCTTTGCGCTCAATATCGCCGCAAATGTGTGCCGCAGTGATCCCGAAAAGGAAGTAGTAATATTCTCCCTTGAAATGTCAAAGGAGCAGCTCGTTACCCGTATGCTCTCCTCGGAAAGCTTTGTTTCGAGCAACAGTCTCATGAGCGGCAATATCAGGGAGGATGAATGGGAAAAGCTCGCTCTGGGTGCGGACAGGATAAGCGGGATGAATATGTATCTCGATGATACCGCAGGTATCACCACCGTGGGAATGAAGGCCAAGCTCAGAAGGCTCAACAATGTGGGGCTTGTGATAATAGACTACCTGCAGCTTATGAATTCAAGCAGAAGGATAGACAACAGAGTAAACGAGATCTCTGATATCACAAGGCAGCTCAAGCTCATGGCAAAGGAGCTCAATGTCCCCATAATAACACTGTCGCAGCTTTCCCGTGCAGTGGAATCGAGGACAGACAAGCGCCCTGTGCTTTCTGACCTGCGTGAATCGGGTTCTATCGAGCAGGATGCGGATATAGTATTGTTTTTGTACCGTGACGGGTACTATAATCAGGATTCCGTGAATGATGTGAATCTCGCGGAATGTATCGTAGCAAAGAACAGACATGGTGAAAGAGGGACGGTCTATCTGCGTTGGAACGGCGAATACACACTTTTCGTTTCCAATTCAAATGCACCCGAACCCTCGTGATATACAGATAAGGAGGGGATAAAAATGGCTGACGGAGAAGAAATGCTCATTCAGGCGAGTGATGTGATAGGAAACCTGCTAAGAACAGGTGTGTGGCTTGCTCAGCTGATAGGTATGAGCCTTATATTCAGAAAATGCGGCAAAAAATGGTGGCACGCCTTTATACCGTTTCTGAATATCTATGAGCTGTCCCGGATCGCGGATCGTGAGAAAACAGGACGAGTTATGATGGTGATCGATGTTCTCAGGAACATTACGATATCTCTTCTGTTATATGTGCCCTTAGATCCTGATGTGACAAGTGAAGTTGCGATCATTCTTTTGCTTTTCGTTGCAACGATAGTTCTTTACATTGTCTATTTTGTATACAGTATACGAGTGTTTCTCGGTCTTACCGAAAGATTCGGCAGGCCGAAAAAGTGGGTCATTGCATGGATACTCGCAGAAGCAGTTACTATGCTTATATGGGGTATAAGCAAGAAATTCCAGCTTCTGCCCGATGAGGAGGAAAAAATCGAAGCCGCACAGGAAAGCGGTATCGATGCTATCTCCACTGCGGATAATCTTTCCGTAAATATCAGGGCAAGGACTGCCAAGGACTTTATCTATGAAAAAACTCTGCTGAAGGATATCCATCTGAGCATACCCAAGGGGCATATGGTACTGCTCCTGGGCGGCTCCGGTGCGGGCAAGACCACATTCCTCAATGCGGTCACCGGCTACGAAAAGGCCGATGCGGATATCGAGATCGGCAGCAGCAATGTCTACAGAGACTACGAGAGCATGAAGTACGATATCGGCTTTGTTCCCCAGCTCGACCTTATGAGGGGCAATGATACGGTATACAGAACTCTGGCGGATGCCGCAGAGCTTCGTCTGCCCTCCTCGCTTTCTCATGAGGAGCGCAAAAAGAGAGTGGATGAGGTCATCGGAAGATTCGGCCTTAAATCAGTCCAGTCTAACCTTGTTGAAAAGCTTTCGGGCGGCCAGAGAAAAAGGCTCTCCATCGCAATGGAATTTATTTCCGATCCCACGCTGTTTATACTTGACGAGCCCGACTCGGGACTCGACGGCGTAGTTGCAAGAAGCCTTTTTGAGAGCCTCAGAGGTATTGCTGATTCGGGCAAGATCGTTATCGTCATCACACATACGCCCGACAGAGTTATCGACCTGTTCGATGATGTGATCGTGCTTGCAAAGGATGCGGAAAGAACAGGCCGTCTTGCATATTACGGCCCTGTGGATGAGGCGTACAGCTTCTTCGGCAAGGAAAAGATAGAGCAGATCCTTCTCTCCATCAATCAGAAGGACGAGGGCGGAGAAGGCCTTGCAGACCACTTCGTTGAAAAATATGCAGAGCTTGCAAAGCAGAGAACGGAGGTCGCTGTATGAGAGAAGAGATAACAAAGGATCAGATAAAGCATAGCGGCAGGGTAGGCCAGACATTTATTTATCTCGGCAAGCTTTTCAGAATGTTCATTTTCCAGAATGACTGGAAGGTTCTCCCCATGTCTGCTATAATAGCAGGCCTTGTTTCGGCAGTTGTGGCAAAGAATATGTATAAATTCATGGAGGGTACGGCTATCGGCGCGTTTGCGCTTTCCTGTGTTTGTATATGGAACGGCTGCTTCAATTCGATACAGGTAATATGCAGAGAGCGTGCTATCGTCAAGCGCGAGCACCGTTCGGGACTGCATATGTCCTCCTATGTGTGCGCACACCTTATCTATCAGGCTTTTCTGTGTTTGTGCCAGTCGGGGATAACGCTGGCAGTGCTGAAGGTATCAAAGGTAGAATTTCCGAAGCTCAGCTATGTTACGGGCCTGCCGCTCCTTGATATGCTCATAACCATCTTTCTGATAAGCTATTCGGCAAATGTCATAGCACTATTTATTTCCGCAGTGGTAAAATCCACCACCACTGCCATGACGATGATGCCCTTCCTGCTTATCTTCCAGCTCATTTTCTCCGGTGGTTTCTTTGACCTTTCCGAGAATCTCATGGTGGTATCGAATTTCACCGTTTCAAAATGGGGACTTACCTCGCTTTGCGCACAGGGCAATTTCAACGATCTTCCCGCTTACTCCATGTGGAATGCTCTTTGCGGTATGGAAGATTTTCAGATGGACGAAGAGATGAAGGAGATAGTTCTTCAGGCTGTGGCAGAGGAATACGATATCCCCGAATCCGTATATAATGAATACAAGGATATGATACCTGATGATGCCAAGCCGATAGGCGCTGTTGTCCGCGGTATCAATGACAAAGGCTATCGTGATCAGTTCATGCTCGAATGCGGAAAGAACAGTCAGAAGCCCCAGTATACATCGACTACGGAAAATATCAC